>DASUVL010000607.1:0-2473 GCA_036379015.1 Niastella sp. | reverse complement strand
ATGGCTCCAGAAGGCTGTTCACCAACTATGTGCTGGTAAAAACGGAAACTATTAGCTACGAAGATTGCGGTACGCTGTTGAAATATGAAAGCGATACGCAGCCGGTGAAGAAAATAGTGCTGGAGGCCCAGCAGGGTGATGGTGGTGTTATCACCAAATTGAAAGATGAGCATATGGCATTGAAATATGCGTGGATGGCAGGTAATAAAGATGCTGAACGAATGATGAATTCGGTAAACGACAGGTTGGAATTAATGGAGGGTGAAAGCTGTGGTGGGATCATATTCTTGAAAGGAAAGAAGGTTAGAATAAATGGCACAGGTGGTGATGGCGGGTACGATCGTTGCTCAACCTATATACACGAGGTATGTTATCTGACGCAACAGGAATACTGGTATAACCAGGATATTCCTACGCAGGCCGATATTGAACAGGAGTATACAGATATGGCCGACGCCATTAACAAAGTGATAGCGCCCATTTGGCGGCCCGATGAAACGTACGCCATTGAGGTTAAGACCCGCGAGCGCATCAATAGTAACCCCATTGATCGTACTTCTTATTTCGCTTTTAAAACGGCCGGACCGCTCGGGCATTTCCCGCTGAAACATTTGCCGGCCGAAAAACGCCAGCAGTTTAATTTGAACAGCAATGGCGAACCGGTAAACCCAGGTGCCGATTATGATAAAAGGGTAGAAGTGGCTGAGAATAACCTGAAGTTCTACATCGACTTCAAACGTTCTTACCCCAATCCCATTGGGAATATCATCAATCAAAAGCCTTTGTATTATCACAATCCCGATCTGCAGTTGTTCTTTACCGAACCTTCGGCTTACCATTTCTTCAGCAACTGGCCCAATTACCAGGGACTGGGCGCTAGAAAATCAACCATGGAGTGGGAGATCAAAGACCCGGCTGAAAATCCGGCACCGCCTGATCCCGCTATGCCGCCTGTAACACCGGTGCAACCCACTTCTGGGCTTACCTGGGTAAAAGATGCACACCCGCTGGCGTATACCGATGTAACGGTGATCAATGCTCTGCGCAATCCATCGCTTAACAATGCAGCCTTCGATGGCCAAACCTGTTGGACGCCCGGTGGCGATCCCATTGTGCCGGCCAGCAACCAACCCGAAGTGAAAGTGCAAAATTTGAAACCGGCAAAATTGTACACCGCGGTTGTATTTAACAAGTATGCAAAAGATGGCGTTACGTTCGAGCGCAAACAGGTGCACAGCTATCCTTTCCAAACCTCACGCTATGCCAGTCTCGATGAACAGGTAAACAGTTACCACCTGAAGGAGGTCGCGTTCAGTACAGGCGATGTGCTTTCTACTAAAGATGCAGTGTATGACATCCCGGTTGACCTCGCTGCATTGGTCACTACATTAGCCGAATTGAAAGCAGTGGCCACCGGCGCCGATGTTGCCGCCAATACAAGACCGGAGTTGATCCAAAGCTACCCCGATGCATTTGAACGCATTTGTTTTGGTTATTTGCAAATGAAACCGTTGCACCCGGCACAAAACACCGAGATCAATTTCATTCGCAACAGCGATGGAACATTGCTGGCAGTGTATGTGCGCAATCCGGAGCCATTCAATGATCCGCGCATTGCAAGGGAAACGCTGCAACAAACCGTGAAACTGATCACCGCCGCTAATCCGGCGCTGGTAACCACGGCCGTTTTCTCGCGCGACAATAGCGAAGTGCTGTTGTTCCAAGACCTTACAGCCGACCCAGACAACCTGCAGATCAAATTCAACTACCTGGTATGGAATGGCAACACCTATACCACCGTGCAAACAGTAACAACCGATAACTTAATAATTCCAGCACCATGAGTTCTTCAATAGATACAACCGCAACTAAAAGAAAAATTGAAATATCAAACGATGCCCTTTTGCAATCGCCGTACCTGCGCCTGCAGACGGCGGGCTCAATGGGCGCCGATAGTAGCTGGGGCTTTCATTGCCGCTGGTTCCTCGATGGGTTCCTTGGACAAAATCATATACCCAAGGGTAACAATGCCACTACCAATAACTTCTATAACAAGCCCGATGATTTTGTTAACCTGTACCGGGTATGTTATGAAGCGGCAGAAAACTACACACACAACTTCTCCCTGTTTGAGCTGAAGCCTGAGTTTATTTTCAACGGCGTGTATACCTGGGTTTATGTAACAGGTGAAGGTACCTTTCATCTTCGCTTTGTAGACCAGGCGCTGTACAACGAGATACTGCAGACCATTGATCCCAATGCACGATTCCTTGATTTTTTACGGCGGTATCACACGGGCGTACTGGAACTGGAGTGCCTTGAAGGCCTTTCGTATGCGATCAATATTACGCTGGCACAACAATCAACGGTTCTCTTCGAAACGTTTTCTATTGCCAACCAATCGTTTTTCGGTGATACGCCGGTGATCAGCGCCCGTAAAGCGCTTAGGGAGGATACAGGCAGGATAGTGGCC
>DASUVL010000606.1:0-3978 GCA_036379015.1 Niastella sp. | reverse complement strand
TGAACCAACGCGCGGTATCGACATCAATGCCCGGTTTGAAATTTACAGCCTGATGAAGAAACTGGCGGCGACTGGTATGGCCATTCTGCTGGTATCATCTGAATTACCTGAAATATTAACAGCCTCAGACCGGGTGCTGGTGATGGCGGAAGGAAGATTGACTGCCGATATACCTATTGCCGAAGCCACAGAAAGCAATGTGCTAAAATATGCCATACAACATAATATTACTTCCTGATGATTGCTATTCAAAAAAATAATACGTTAAACCTTGCCCGGTTGCAATCGCTGATTGCCCTGGTTATTCTTTGTGTGATTATTGCGATACTGAGCGATAAGTTCCTTACCATGGACAATGGCTGGAATGTATTGCGGCAGATCTCCGTAAACATATGCATTTCCGTTGGCATGACGCTCATTGTACTTACTGCCGGCATCGACCTGTCTGTAGGTTCTATATTGGCGTTATGCGGCGCTATCACGGCAGGCCTGTTAAAGAACGGGATCAAAATGCCATCGGCAGATCTGTTTATCGGTTTTACTTTATTGGGCGCATTGGTGGTGGGTATTATTGCCGGCGCTGCGCTCGGTTGGTTTAACGGGTTCGTGATCACAAAATTTAAGGTGCCGCCTTTTGTGGGCACGCTGGCCATGTTAACCATAGCAAGAGGGCTCACTATGTTATGGACACAGGGGCATCCCATTAGTAACCTCGGTCCCGCTTTCTCCATGATCGGTACCGGCTGGTTGTTAGGTATACCTGTGCCGGTTTGGATTGCAGGTTGGGTGGTGTTGATCGCAGTGTTTATAACCCGCCAGACAAGATTGGGCAGATATATCTATGCCATTGGTGGCAATGAAAATGCTGCTATACTTTCCGGGATCAATATTAATAAAGTAAAACTCATTGTATATAGTATTGCCGGTGCGTTGGCCGCAGTAGGCGGTATTATGGTTACCTCGCGTCTTGATTCGGCACAACCCAATGCAGGAACGGGGTATGAACTGGATGCCATTGCGGCGGTGGTAATTGGTGGCACCTCTTTATCAGGTGGTAAAGGTAGTATTGGCGGTACCGTTATGGGAGCGGTGATCATTGGCGTGTTGAACAACGGATTGGTATTACTCAATGTGTCACCGTTCTGGCAACAGGTAGTAAAAGGCGCTGTAATTTTGGTAGCCGTAATTATTGATAAAGGTGGTAAAAAGAAATAAGCAGCATGAGTAATTATCCCATATCCCATCATCCCATGATCCCATTATCCCAGTATGTATTAGCGATTGACCAGGGAACAAGCAGTACCAAAACGATCATCTTTAATGAACATGGTAAAGTGGTGGCGCGGGGTCATGAACCGTTGCAGACAAATTACGGGTCAGATGGTTTTGTAGAACAGGACCCCGAAGGTATTGTGCAGAATGTGCTGACCTCTGTGCAGCACTGCCTTGCCGAATTTAAAAGGCAGGAAAGAGATGTACGTGCCATAAAAGCCATAGGTATTTCCAATCAACGCGAAACATTTGTAGTGTGGGACAAAGCAGGAAAGCCATTGTACAACGCCGTTGTATGGCAATGTAAACGGTCAGTAGCTATTTGTGAGCGGTTAAAACCATTGCCTGTTGCAGAAGCGATAAGATCGAAGACCGGGTTATTGGTTGATCCTTATTTCTCCGGCACCAAACTGGTTTGGTTGTATGAAAACGTAGCGGAAGTAAGGCAGGCGATCGATAAAGGCGAAGCTTACTTTGGCACCATCGACACCTGGTTGTTGTATAAATTCACCAACGGACAAAGTTATTATACAGATTACACTAATGCATCCCGCACCTTGTTTTTCAATATCGCTTCGCTGAACTGGGACGATGCACTGTTGCAGGAATTCAAGCTTAGATCACTCAACCTGCCACGTTGTGTGCCTTCTTCATTTTACTTTGGCGAAACCGACCTGCTGGGTGTGTTGGAAACGCCCGTAGCCATAACTGGTATGATCGGCGATTCGCATGCGGCTGCATTTGGTCAGGCCTGTTTGACGCCTGGTTCTGCCAAGGCCACGCTGGGCACAGGTTGTTCTGTGATGATGAATATTGGCGATCAGCCGAAGGCATCCTCTACCGGTATGGTAACCACCATTTGCTGGAGCACCGAACAACAGGTATGTTATGCGCTGGAAGGTGTGATCGTAACCTGCGGCGCTACCATTGAATGGTTGAAAAAGGAATGGCAGTTGTTTCATGATAGCCGGGAAACCGAAGCCATGGCCATGGCCGTGGAAGATAACCAGGGCGTTTACCTGGTGCCTGCTTTTAGCGGGTTAGGCGCTCCATATTGGGAGATGAACCGGAAGGCGAGTATCCATGGATTAACATTTGCTACCACCAAGAATCATCTTGTTCGGGCAGCGCTGGAAACAATCCCTTACCAGATCAAAGACGTGATACAGGCTATGGAAACAGATGCCGGTTTGTCGTTGGATCAATTGATGGTGGATGGCGGTATAACCGGTAATCGCTTTGTTGTTCAATTTCTGGCCAACCAGTTAAACCGGAAAGTAATTATCAGTGGTTTTCCTGAAGTATCGGCATTAGGTGCAGCCTATATGGCGGGATTGAAAGCCGGCGTGTATAACAGTCTGGAACAATTGCAGGAATTAAAACTCGTAAAAGATACGTTACTGCCTGAGGATGTTGAAAGGAATGAGCTATGGTATGAGGGGTGGAAGAAGGTAGTGAGTGGGATTTAGGGATTTCGGAATTTAGGGATTTTGAGATTTGTTATCAGGTTCAAGCCTAAGAAATCCCAAAATCCCTAAATCTCAAAATCAGAAATAAGATCTTACTTCCTATCTCATACACACATACTTATCTGGCTGCTTCTAATTTGCAAAATAATTCCTCAACTCCCCGCTATTCTCCCCATAATTCCAACGAATTTGATCTGCTTTACCATCACCGCTGATATCAGCAAAATAGAAGTCCGTATTCTCGCTTTGCGAAGTACCTCTTAAGTTATAAATAGGACCGCTGAAAGCGCTTGCTTCGGAATAGTACACTTTCACGTAACCAACATAATTGCCAGGGTTCCAATAAACTTTATCGGCTCTGCCATCACCATTCATATCGGCAAAATAGAACCGGGTGTTAGATGCTACGCTGGTAGCGGAGTTGCTGAAAGATGCATTGGCTGTAAAGGTGCCATCCCCATCAGACAGGTACACCATGGTCTTGCCAGAATTGAGGTCGGGGTGCCATAAGATCTTATCCATTCGACCATCACCGTTTATATCGGCATACCAGAATGAGGTGCCGCCTGTTGTACTGGCGCCTTCGGTGCCTGATACCACCGTTCCGCTAAAGCTACCATTAGCAGTAGCTAAATAAACACGGGTGTGGCCGCCATCGAAAGTAGCATTCCAGTAAATTTTATCAGCTTTGCCATCACCATTCACATCGGCAAAATTATAAATAGTTGTAGTACCGCCGCTGGTACCTTCCGGATTATCTACAGCGGTTGCACTAAAGTTGCCACCCGTTGTAGCGAGGTAAACCAATGTATGTCCTGCATTCAATGCGGGGTTCCAGCGGATCTCATCTGCTTTGCCATCGCCGTTGACATCAGCATAATAATACCGGGTTGTAGAAGAGGTAGAGGCACCGGCTGCATGTGTAACAGCTGTAGCGGCAAATGTGCCATTGCCATTCGATAAAAATACCCGGGGCTTGCCGCTGTCGAAAGTGTAGTTCCAGTAAATTTTATCCGCATCGCCATCACCGTCAACATCGGCAAAATAATATTTGGTAACGGAACTGGCGCTTATGCCGTTGGCATCGGTATGACCGCCGCCAAAAATAGCAGGAACGTAAGTGGCCATGATAGGGTAGTGGTCAGAAGGCCAGAGCGTTTGTCCGCTAACGGTAAAGCTTTTGGTGATCACGCTCGAACTTGTAAAGGCCATATTCCGGGTGCTCAGGATATAATCG
>DASUVL010000605.1:0-3857 GCA_036379015.1 Niastella sp. | reverse complement strand
ATAATGTGCTTTATCAGCATGGGTTATAAAGGGTGCATACCAGGCGATAATACTGCCGCCGATGAGTATCACCGGAGCCACAAAGAGTAAGACAACAAAAGCCGCGCCTGCATCGCTTCTCAATTCTTCGGTAGTAGCCACATCCTTCTTTTGTGCTACTGTCCATTTCAGCACTTGTGATGACCGGGCATCGGCAATATTAACGTAGCCGGTCAGCTGACCAAGCATTTGCCAGATGCCAAACAAAGAAGTTCCTAAACCAGCAATAATAAATGGATTTACCAACAAACCCGTAAGCCGGTTGGCGATATAATCGATGACGCTGGATACGGTGTTCAGGTAGGCACGTTGCCTGAGATTTTCCTTTTTGCCTGTCCCGTTTTTTTTACCGTCAATAACTTCAGCGGGGGTATTGATCACTGTTTTTTCCATCATTGTTTTAGTCATTATGATGCATGATTCATCCGGGTCATTTCCACCTGCTTAACCCCATAAAATTCCCGGAACCAGTTACTGAATTCTTTTAAGCCCGCGGGAAGCGGCGTAGTAGGTTTATAGCAAAAGTCAGTCGCCAGTTCATTAATATCTGCCCAGGTAGATAACACATCACTCCGCTCCTCACCCATCATTTGTATGATCGCTTTTTTACCGAAATTTTTTTCTATTTCCCGTATGAAGTCCATTAACTCTACCGGGCTATCGTTACCGATATTATAAATGCGATAGGGTGCTGGTGAACAGGAAGGAACAGGATCAAGCGCACTCCATGCGGCGTCGGGTGTTGCCGGTTTATCCAGTACATGTACAATACCCGTAACAACATCATCTATATAGGTGAAATCACGTTGCATTTTACCCTGGTTGTAAACGACAATGGGTTTATCCTTCATAATGGAATCGGCAAAAAGAAAATAGGCCATATCCGGCCGGCCCCAGGGGCCATATACGGTGAAAAAGCGCAGCCCGGTAGTAGGGATCTGAAATAAATGGCTATACGCATGCGCCATCAATTCATTTGATTTCTTGGTAGCAGCATATAAGGAAACCGGGTGGCTGGTAGCATGGGTAACCGAAAATGGCATTTGTTCATTCAACCCATATACACTTGAAGAGCTTGCATACACCAGGTGACGTACTTTATTTTGACGGCAGGCTTCTAAAATATTGAAAAACCCTACCAGATTTGATTGAATATAAACATCCGGATTGGTTATGCTATATCTCACACCCGCCTGAGCAGCCAGGTGAGCCACCATATCAAATTTTTCCTTTTTACACAGATCCAGGATCTCTCTTTTGTCTTCGAGGTTCAGTTTTATAAACCGGTAATTATTGAATGTTTGACTCTTTACTGCTTTATTCCAGCTGATGCTTCCCCGATCAATTCCATTTTGAGCCAAACGCGCATATTTTAAATTGACATCGTAATATTCATTGATATTATCTATGCCTACTACCTCGTCACCACGTTCCAGTAGTTTTTTTGTAAGAAAGAAACCAATAAAACCGGCGCTACCTGTTACAAGAATTTTCATCTGCGAATATTTATTGTGTTTTAGCCAGATGGATCTTACCATGCAAAATTTTCACTACCTACGGTTCCTTACTGAAAATTTTGTCATGGACGATTCATCTTCTAATATTTTTTGTTTTTGGGACAGATATCCCCAGACCGACCACGTTTTGCAGACGTTGGACGGGGGAACTTTTGATCAAAACGGGTTTATACCCCGAATTTTTTTTCTTTTAAAAAAGGAAATTGGAACATTCTACGCAGTCTCGATTTTCCACCTCGTTCCCGATATACATTTTCATAGCCATAGCCGTAACTATAACCATACATACCTTTGAAAAGGCCTCTTGAACTGATGCCATTGAAGACGATATGAGGATTTTTTAATGCTTTAAACTTATTACTATTGTCAAGTATTTGCACCATTGTTTTGGGCGTTCGGCTATGCCGGATCACAAACAAGGTCATATCGCAGTAATCGGAAAACATATAGGATTCTGAGACGGGATCGATGGGAGATGCATCCAAAATGACGTAATCGAAAGATGCGGTGAGATAAGCGATCAGGGTGCTTAACTTTCCATCCAGGATCTGTTCCCTGGAATTATCTTCACCGCAGCCAGCCCCGATGACAAATAAATTTTTGTCGGAGGTTTCCGTGATGATCTCCTCAGGAAACTTTGTTCCTGCCAGGAATTCAGATACGCCTGCTTTATCAACCACGCCCATAACAGAGGATGCTTTAGGCTTACGGATATCCAGATCAACCAGCACCACTTTATTTCCCGCCAGCGCAAGGCTTGTAGCCAGACTGGTGCTTATATAGGTTTTCCCTTCACTGGGAATGCTGGACGTGATTAAAATTCTTTTTACAGGTATCCCCTTTTGCTTGCTAAACAATTTAATAGCCGCCCGTAAGTGGCGGAATTGCTCGGCCACAACAGAAACCTTGGAATTGGTCCTCAAAAGGGATTCCTTATCCTTATTGGCCGAAATTTCTGCAATAACAGGTACTGCGGTAAGTGATTCTATTTCTGACCGGAACAAGATCTTTTTGTTCAACAGTTCTTTGGCGGAAACCACGCCGATACCAAACCCGATAGAACAGGCCAGTACCGCAAAATAAATAAGCATCTTTTTAGGGCTGACCGGTAAGGGGGAAGATTTGGCCATATCAACGATCTTGCTGTCGGAATGGGCAGATGAACCTGCCAATGCAGTCTGCTCACGCTTTTCCAGTAAAAAACTATATATATTTTTCTTTATGACCTGCTCACGGCTGATATTCATTAATTCCCTTTCCTTTTGAGGAATGGTGCGCAACATCGAATTATAGCTACCACTTATAGACGCCAGGTCATTTTTACTGGCTTCCAACCCACGCCGCTGCGTCTTTAATCTTTCCAATATTAACGGACGGATCTGTTCAATATCTTTTGCCACAGCAACGGCAAAAGGATTATTTTCCCCGGTGCTTTTCATCAGTTTTTCATATTCCAGTTTGGCGGTGTACAACTTTTGCATCAGGTCACTCAGCACCGGATCGGACAGGGAAGTTGTAGCAGGTATAAAATTCGCCTTATTTTCATTTGAATTAACAAAGTGTTCCATTTGATCTAAAGCCGCTAACTGCATACTTAGATCAGCTATTTTCCGATCATTGCTTCCAACATTATCCAGGTACAATCTACTTTGTCCGCTCAGGTCCACCACCCCTTTATCAGTTCTGTACACTTGTATCACATGTTCAATAGAGTCCAGTTCTTTTTCCACTGTTGCCAATCGTAATTCAATAAACTCGAGGTTATCCTCGGCCATACCTTTTTTTTCTTCTATGGATACCTTGTTATAGGTTACCAGTAGTTTGTTCAGAATATCTTCTCCCCGTTCCGGCACTTCATCACGCAGCGTCAGGTTAATTGTAGTGGACAGCTTATTAGCTGATTTCAGGTCCAGGTTGCTCAAATAACCCGGCGCTATATTTTTCGGTTTGTATAATTTAAAATACAGCGGCCCTTCCGGCGTTCCTGTTTGCTTTTCGTTTGGTTCAAACATCAGTTCACCAAACGGCGTGGCACACCACCTGTTCAATGGATACACCTTATCCTTAATAACTACTTCCTTAATTTCTTTTTTAACCTCATCATTAGAAGCCATCGCTTCATTGGCAGCATAATACCTAACAGAAATGTATACGTTCGTATCGCCTGTTTCTTTCACCTTATCGGGGTTCCTGGCTATTATGGTAATTGGCGAACTGGTGTATGCAGAAGTCGACTTTATTTTTCCTTCTTCATAAACAGGGGCATATAATTTAAGATTCTCAACCACCTTTTCCATCAGT
>DASUVL010000604.1:0-2711 GCA_036379015.1 Niastella sp. | reverse complement strand
AATAAAAAAACAATACCGGAAAGTAAGCCGGATATGCAAAGGATTGAGTAGTATAAACAGGCAGGCATGACAACGGCGACACACACCTTATTTAGCGGTTTCCTTCTGGTGTCTCCATAGTTCCTGGAAGATGGGACTGTGTTCGCGCAGGTATTCAAATGTACCTTCCGCTTCTATTTTCCCCTGTTTCAGCACATAAATATAATCGAACTGATACAACAGGTGCAGGCGGTGCATGGAGGAAATGATCGCCTTGTTTTCAAAAGCCCTAAACATTTTCTGATAGATCATGGCTTCCGTTTTCGGATCAACACTGCTGGTGGGTTCATCGAGCAACACCACTTCGCTTTCACGGGCCGCCAGAATTCCACGGGCCAGCGCCAGCCGCTGTTTCTGACCACCAGACAGGTTCACTCCTTTCTCCCGGATATCCGATTCCAATCCTTTGGGTAGCTGGCTGATGACATCGGTGAAATGAGCGCTTTCACTAACCTCCATAATGGCAGCGTCGGTAAAAGGAAGTCCTAGCGTGATATTGTAAGCAATTGTATTTTCAAATATTTCCGGTTCCTGTGGGAACAGCGTTACGGTTTCATTGATGGTGGCCAGACCAAAGGGTTTGCCATCTACCTGTAACTGCATGCCCACCTCGGGATTGTACAACCCTCTTAGTAACGCCAACAAAGTACTTTTTCCACTCCCGCTTTCACCAATCAGGGCAATCTTTTTTCCCCGGCCAATGGTGAGGTTCAGGTTATGCAGGCTTTGCGGAGCGTGATCGCTGTCGTATTGGATACGGTGCGAAAAACTGAGGTTTTTGATCTCAATGGTTTTCCAGTTATCAGGCAAATTGGTAGATTGGTCGGGGCGGTGCTGTTCCTGGTAAGCCTTTTCAATATTCCGCGCTGTTTCTATATGTGTGTTGTACTGAATAATCTCCGTGTATTGCCAGGCTACATCGTGAAATACAGAGGTGAATTGGGTAACAAAGCCCAGCAGGGTCACCAGTCCCGCCACCGGGAATACCTTACCGGATTCCCAGTTTTGGTATACATATCCTGCGGCGATCACTACATAAATGAGGGTTACCATCATGTCGGCCACAAACCATTTCCACTCATTGATCGCAGCATTCTTTCTGAATGGCCGGGCAATTAATTGTATTTTACTCAGCAATCCGCTTTCCATGCTTTTTTCCAGGCGAAGCGTGATCACGGTCATGATGTTCGATAAGCTGTCAAACAGCGTGGAAGAAACCACATGCTCCCGCTCATTCACTTCATCCAGTGTTTTGATGAAGGGTTTGTCAAATTTCATGATCACCCAAATGGTGAAGATGCCAAGCAGGATCCCGATTCCCCCAAACAGCGGAGAGAAATACAGCATGGCGATCACGGAAAACAACAGCTTGCACAGCGCATGGATGTACATGAATCCCTTGTCAAAAAATCCTTTCAGCGCGTCATAGGCTTTTCGAATACGGTTGATGGTGGAACCGCTGTGATGGTCCTGATGCCATTTTACCGGCAGGTGCAGGGCCTGGTGATAACGTTCCATGAGGAAGTTGCAGCTGAGGTTGAAAGCCAGTTGTCGCTCCATGATCCGCGAAGGCCCGTGAAAACACCATTCAATGAATTTCATTCCAAAGTAAGCAATGGCATAGATCAACGCATAATATAAAACCTGTTGGGTATCTTGCTGAATTTTTCCAACGAACCAGCCGAAAAGAATGGGATTCAGCGACTGAACCACATTGGCAAAAAAGAACAACGTGTATACAAAAACGTATTTTTTTCGTTCATGGCGTGCATAGTGCCATGCTGTTCGCAAAAGAGAGATATATGGATTGGGCATTTACTTGACAAATGAATAGTAAACAAATCGGGTTTCTCCCTGGTAAATGCCAGGAATCCACTGCAAGATATGCCAATCCATTATTTTAATGATTGTCTACTTAATATCCGGAACCGGGAACAGGAATCCCCCGAATAACAGATAGGCCCATAACAGGGTCCAGATGATATTGAACAGCTGAGCGGCAATAAATGCCAACGCCGGCCGGCCGCCTTCCGTTTTTACCAGGTCGGTAAACCGGGCTTCCAGGCCAATGGAAACAAATGCGAGGGAAAACCACACCGTACGCAACCCGGCAAATGTTGAACTTACATTTTTATTTAAAGCTGTTGGGATCAAAAAGGAAAAGACCAATGAAGCGGCAATAAAACCAAGCACAAATTTCGGAAAGCGTTCCCACACAATACCCAGTCCCGGTTTTTCTGCTCCTTCTGTTGATGCCCCTTTTCTATACGTCCACCAGAGAGCTATAAAAAAAGCAGCGATGCCAATTAATACGTTCTGCGAAAACTTTACGATCACGCCGGCCTTAACGGCTTTTGGTCCAACCTGCTCTGCTGCAGCTGATACCGACGCCGTTGTATCCAATGTTCCACCCAGCCAGGCGCCCCCTACTATTTCCGGTAGATGTAATAATTTGATGAGCCATGGCTGTATGACCAGCATAGGGATGGCCACCAGCAATACCAACGTTGTTACATACGATAACTTCTTTTTATCACCTTTGATGGCGCCACTCGCAACAATAGCTGCCGATACCCCACAAATAGCCACCGCCGAAGCAAGGATAACACCAAACTCATCATCAACCTTTAATTTTCGGCTAATCCATAAGGCAATAAACCAGACTGCGCTTA
>DASUVL010000603.1:0-9081 GCA_036379015.1 Niastella sp. | reverse complement strand
GAAATACTAATGTGCTAATATGCTGATGTGCTAATTAGCTAATGGAATACAAATACAAAATACATTGTAATTGAAAGCGCGAAGCTGTATTCATTAGCATATCAGCTAATTAGCAAATTATCACATTACGGGATCAGGTGTTATAGACAACGCCTTGTAAACCAGGTTTGCAAGGCGTTTTTATTGGCTATAGATAAGAAATACAAATACAATGATTTTCGCGATGTTTGTATTAAACTTTCATGTATGATGAGAAATGTCTTTTTTACTACACTGCTTCTAACCCTTTCCGTTGTATTTTTGACTGGATGCAAGAAAGAAAAAATAAGCCCGACACAGGGGGAATTGACTGCAAACGAACTAAAGTCTGTTATTGAAAAAAATGGGATCAAGCGTGTTTATACGGTGAATTATAATGCAGTCTTTCCGAATTCATTTCCTGTAGACGCAGGACATGTATGGTCTTTTTCAAATGGATTTATCTACGTCAACTATAACACATTTATTCAGAATTACAATCTGAACTACCTGGTCGGTTACAGCATACATAATGTTATCCTCAGTGACGGCAAAACAGACAAAGCGCTAATACTCTATATGGAATAATAAAAAATAAAGAGGCTTCAAAATGACGTGCCCCCATAAATTAGACACTTATGGGGGCATTTTTTATGGAAAAAAGAATCAATTATCACATCAGCAAATTGGCTTTACGCATTATATCGCGCGCGAAGCGTTCGCATCATAAAGTGGTTAACTTCCCACTGATCGCTTATCGGCTTGCCGGTGTAAGGCAGATGAACCATATATGGGTAAGGACCGAATTCCGGGGTGATCGTCATTACATCGGACGCTTTTCGTTTAAGAGCTATCACTGCGTCCCACCACTGCAGGTGACAATCGAGCGCTTCCTTCCATTCCGGCGCCTGGGGGTCGGGTACCTGGGGTCCTTCCGGATATCCCACCCGGGCATGAATATGATCGGTTCGTTCAATAGCAAGGTCCATGGCTTCCGGCTGATCTGTGAGATAAGACTCGGCCACGTTCACCCAATGCGATGCATCGAGCGTGATGCGCAGGGAAGGTATACGCTGCAGGAAATCGAAAGTAACGTGTGCTGCAAAAGGAAATTTATTGCGATGTGTTTCATGGCAAACCGGCACCCCGGTGCTTGCCTCGTGCCGGGCGGCCACCTCTATGAGCCGACTGTTCTGCTCAAAGGAAAAAAAATCTTTTCCCGTTTGTGAATCGATCTTGATCGCCGGGTACGGACTAACCTTTTCCAGCCAGGCTGCATAGGAATCGTAATGCCGGTTGAAGTCGGCATCATAGGTTCCATAGTGTTGTGGAATTACATCCAATTTGTATTTAGCCAGCTTTTCCCAAATCATATCGAGCACCGATGCTTCGGTTTCGTTGGGAATGCCATATTCTACGCCATTATATCCTGCCTGTTTAACCCGTTCGCAAAACGAATCCCAATCAATTAGCTCACAACCCCAGCGCGGGCAGAAAAATTTTAAATCCACGTCAATAGTTTATGCGTTGTTTGTTGAAATACTGCAAACTGTATTTGCTTGAAACGCGCAGCTGTTTTCCTCGTTGTCTTTTGCCTTTCCATTATCACATTTTCAGATTATCACATTGTCACATTCATTGTTATTTTTTAACATGCAGCGTAATCTCGTTTTCTTTCTCAAGGAAGTCACGGTCAGCTGAAAGACCCTTTGCACCGGTCGACAATATCGAATCGTTAGATACTGTTTTTACCGGCGTTATGCACGACAGGTTCTTTTCGCGGAACGGCTTGTTATAACTCAGGTTATAGGCTGATATCATTGACCAGCGAGGTCTGTCGGATGTATTTGCCTCCGACATGTGTAAGATATTGCTGTGGAAGAACAGGATATCACCTGGCTCCAGTTCCACATACACTCTTTCAAAGCGCCCCAGTGCTTCATTAACAAAATCCATATCGGCGCCCTGTTGTTCACCGGCAAAATTATGTTCTATCCTGCCTATCTTGTGCGTACCCTTCAGCACCTGCAGGCATCCATTCTTTTTATTGGCTTCCGTTAGTGCCAGCATCACACTGATCATAGCGTCAGGAAACAGGAAACCGTTCTTATACCAGTAACCATAGTCCTGGTGCCATTCCCATGCACCGCCTACCTGAGGTTCCTTCTGCATCAGTTTGGAGTGAAAATGACAAACCTCACCTTCGCCCAGCAGGTCCTGAACGGCATGCACCATGGCTTTGCTGCGGGTGAGTAGTCCATAGGTATCGTCGCCCGGTGTGAACCAAAGCGTTAGTTTGGTACTCTTTCCCGACTGGTCATTAAAGTCGAAAGCCTTTTTCTTCAGCACATCGTCTTCTGTGGCTATGTTAAAGAGCAATTTTGCTTCTTCCGGCGATACGAAGTTTTTCACGATCAGGTATCCGTCTTTTTCATATTGTGCCTTTTGGGCATCTGTCAATGTAAGATTGTTCATAACACACGTGTTTAAGTATTATAAATACAGCACCTCTATTTAATAATTTAGAGATTTTTAGATTTAGGGATTTTGAGATTTACTTAGGTGCAAGCCTTATTACAAATCTCAAAATCCCGAAATTCCGAAATCAGAAATTGGTTTTTCTGTTATGCTCCGATTTTTTTTAACGTATCATCCACAAATTTTTTGGCACGGGGAATGTCATTTTCATCAAGGTGCTCGATAATGATCGGGATATTGGGATGGTTTCTGGACAGGAGTTTGAGGTACAGCTCGTAATTCAAAATACCGAGCCCTGCTGCCGGTAGTTCAACATCACCTGCACCACGGAAGGTATGCGACTCCACAGCATCAATGCTTGCATGTTTTTCTTCACTATTTTCCGAGCGCTTAATATCCTTTGCATGCGCTATCTTAATACGTGAGTCAAGTGCATTGAAAATGCGATGCAATTCACCGTCCACATCCCGAATATTAGAACCATTGAAATAGTTGGTGGGATCCATCAGCAGTCCGAGCCCCGGATGATCTATTTCACGGAACAGTCGCAGCAATTGATCCACACTGCCTACAACGTTGTTCACGTAGTTCTCTACCAGGAATACAGCGTTGTGTTCGTGCGCATAGATCGCCAACTCCCGGATCACTGCCTTGATCTCCTGGAACGCCTCCTCGGTGGCATTTTTATCATGGAACACCCAGTCGCTGCTGGGTTCATAGGTTCCTGTTTCGCTGATCACGTAAGGAGTACCAAGTTCGCGCGCGAACTTCAACAGCGTCTTCACGTATTCTATATTCTTTCTCTTTTTTTCCGGGTCTGGCGATATCAGGTTCGTATAGCCTGATATAGATACGATCTCGATGTTCGCATTGCGAAAAGCATTTCTGATGGTACGTGCCTTTTCAGCGGTCAGGTTCTGCGGCAGGGTATGCGGATCGTTCAGATCGAAATCCTTAAAACTAAGATCAAGCTGTATGCAATTAAAACCATCTTTTTTAACGCGTTTGATCGTTTCTGCTAACGTATATGGATAGTAACCATTAAAAATACCAACGGAGATCATAAAGTGTTATTTAAGGTTTTTTAAAGTTTCTGTTAAGCGCACGGTCCTTTCTTCTTTGATAGAAAGATAAAGGGCATCGATAGTAGCCATGGTATGCAGGTTATCGCGACCGTTGATCTCCGGCAGTGTATCGTTTTCGACCGCTCGCAGCAAAGACGCCATCGTGCCCTGGAATGCATCCGGGAACCAGACCGTATCCCATTTGGGTTCTATCCACTGATTCGGGAACTTACGCGTGGTAAAGCGTATAGTACTTAAACCCTTGTCGGGAAACTTAGGCCAGCCTATTTCACCCTGCGCCATACCATCCAGTCCCTCTACCCGCCAGCGGATGTACATGTCCTTTTGGGTGCCTTCACCTTGCCAGGCCCATACGTCATCAAGACTCGTGGCCATCATTTCATCGGCGTACTGGAACGTATATTGCGTAATGCCATCGATATGTGGAAACTGTGTACGCGGATCGCTGCGCGTAATAGCCGTAACCTTTTCCGGATCCCCAAAGAGGTAGCGGAACGTGTCGATATGATGTATACCCATATTGAGCATTTCAATACGGTCGTATTTCCTGAGGAAATCCTGCCAGTGAGGGATGGCACGCATATCGATCGTCGCCAGCACGATCTGTCCAAAGTACTGGTTCTCCAGCAAGGTCTTCAGTGCCCGTATGGACTGGTCGTACCGCATATTGCTGTTGACGGCTAATTTGATACCTGCCTGTTCGCAAAGCAACACGATCTCATTGGCTTCAGCCAGGTTCATGGCAAGAGGCTTCTGGCAAAGTATGCCTTTGATGTGGTCCTTTTCCTTCACCGCTTCACGTACGATTGCAAGTTGCTTGTCGGGCGGCACGGCAATATCTACGATCTCCACTTTTTTATCCTTTAGCAGATCAAGCCATGAATCGTGAACTACAGGGATCTTGAATTCCCTGGCCACTGCTTCCGCGCTCGACCTGTTCAGGGAAGCAATAGCGTAAGTATTAAAGCCCGCCTGGCGATATGCTACCTGGTGGCAACCACGTATGATGGCGCCCGCACCAATGGTGCCTATCCGCCAATCCTTCCGCAAGGGCATCTGCGGATCAATTTTCAGATCAAGATTAAATTCAGCCATGCTTTTCTGTTGTATGCTTTTCCTGATTTATACCTGTGAGACAATGCCGCAGAAAGCGTCCCGTATCAGGTGATACCCGGAACGAAGGAGCGGCAAGCAAATCGTTTTAATTGAATCAAAGCTAAACAGGAGAACGGCCAATTTCAACCAGTTTTTGGCCAAAAAAATATGGTTTTTTGACATAAACTGACCGTATTCGATCTTTTACTGTAAATTGAACATCTAACAATTGCCGATATGAAGCCTCATATACAAAAGCTTCCACTGTCAGAAAATTCTTCATTCATTGCCGATACCTTCATTACACCTTATTTTGAAACCCCCTGGCATTATCATTCGGAATACGAACTCGTTCTAATCATAAAAGGGCAGGGGACCCGCTTTGTAGGTAATCATATTTCGAGCTATAAAGAAGGCAACCTTACATTCATCGGTCCGGATGTGCCGCATATGTTCCGGAAAGAAAATGCCAATGAGGAAGGTGGTTCACTGGTGATTCATTTCCGGGAAAACTTTCTGGGTGCGGCGCTTATTCAGGCACCGGAAATGCAGAAGATCGTTCAGCTGTTCCGCAGGTCTGTGATGGGACTGAATATTACCGGCGCTACCGCGGCACTGGTGAGCGAACGCATGTATCATCTGCTTGACCAGCAGGGGATGGACAGGATCATTATGCTTTTAAGCATTTTAAATATACTGGCGCAATCAACCGACATGGAAATGCTTTCCAGCGCTGAAGTAGCAGGGCAGAACAGCCGTGATAACGATCGCCTGAACAAAGTGTTCGATTATGTGATGACACATTTTCGCAGCGAGATAAAACTGGAAGAGATAGCCGAGATCGTGCACATGAGTTATTCAGGTTTCTGCCGTTATTTTAAAAACCGCACAAAAAAGAACTTTATCCATTTTGTAAATGAAGTACGTATAGGCTATTCGTGCAAGCTTTTATTGGAAAAAGATGTAAGCGTAGCGAGCGCCTGCTATGCGGCGGGCTTTAACAACCTGGCCAATTTCAATGAGCAGTTCAAAAAATTCCTCAAGCTAACTCCCTATCAGTTCAAGCAAAAGAACAACGTTTACTGATGAGGCTATCTGGAGCACATCTCTGTACTGATTTACAGATTGGCCGGTTGAGTAACCGGCTTTGTTAATATTTCCCAAAATAAGCAGCCCGGGAAAGATTATGCCGCCAGGCTTTTTATATTACAGCACCAAACCAGGAGGCAATAATTACTATGAGGCATGTATAAAAACTACTTCACGATTGCCTGGCGTAACATTATGCGCCATAAACTATTTGCTGCTATTAATGTTGTTGGACTGGCATTAGGTATAGCTGCCTGCCTGGCCATTTACCTGATCACTGATTTTGAATTCAGCTTCGATACATTTCATCCCGGCAAAGAAAAGATCTTCAGAATTGTTAGTGACAATTATTCTACTGAATTTGGAGAAGAACACCACGGCAATATTCCCGATCCTGCTCCCTTTGCCATACGGCGTGAGATCACCGGGCTTGCATCAGTGGCGGTTTTTCATAATTACCGTGCAACCGTAACTATACAAGGTAATAACCTGCCAGAAAAAAGATTTATCAGGCCATCGGACCGTAGCGAAGAACGGTCGGATATTGTTATTGCCGAACCATCCTATTTCGACATCTTTCAATACGAATGGCTGGCCGGCAATCAGGCTGCTTTTAATGAACCGTATACCGTAGTGCTTACCGAAAGCAAAGCCAGAAAGTATTTTGGCGGGTTGGCGCCTGCCGGGCTGCTGAATAAAACCATCATCTATAACGATTCACTATATGTTAAAGTAGCTGGAATTGTAAAAGACTTTGGTAAAAACACCGATTTCTTTTTCAGGGATTTTATTTCCTTCAGCACGGTACCCAATAGTTTTCTTAAAAACGAATTCACGCTGGATTCCTGGCGCGACGGGCATATGGCTGAACAGGTTTTTATTAAACTGAATAAAGACGTTCAGCCATCTCATATCAATGCGCAACTGATAAACTTTGTAAACAGGCATTTGACACAAACCAAAGGTCACAAAGTTACTTACCGGTTACAACCCTTGTCAACAATTCATTTTGATGCCGGTTACAGCGATGCGTATTCCCGAAAAGTGCATTTGCCAACCCTGTATGGCATCATGGTCATTGCCTTGTTTATATTGATCATTGCAGTGATCAATTTCATTACTTTATCCACGGCACAATCTATTGACAGGGCAAAAGAAGCAGGTATTCGTAAGATCTGCGGAAGTACTGCCACCGACTTTATTATCCGGTATATGGGAGAGACTTTGGTCCTTACCTTGCTGGCAGTGATACTGGCTGTTGCATGTATACAACCTATTTTAACAGTCTTTCAGGGAATTATACCCGATGGGCTTCACTTTTCTGTTTTCAATTACTCAACCTGGTTGTTCCTGGTGATCCTTACCGTAATCACTGCTGTGCTGGCCGGCTTTTACCCTGCAAAGGTTTTATCTGCTGCCGCACCTGCTTTTATCCTGAAGGGGGCCGCTATGCAAAAGGGAAACAGGAAAGGCCTTTTTACAAAAGGATTGATCTTATTTCAGTTTACCATTTCACTGGTTTTTATTATAGGAACCCTGGTAGTGGGCAAACAAATGCAGTATATGCAGGATAAGGACCTGGGGTTTACCAAAGATGCTATTTGTACGATCGAGACACACGAGGATTATCCTGCTGCCAAAAAAGAGTTACTGGCAGAAAAGATCAGGCAATTACCTGAAGTAAACCTGGTAAGTGTAAGCGAGGGCACCCCTGTTTCAAAACTGCACTGGTTCAATCCCCTTACTTATAAAGGAAAAGAGGAAAAGGGCACGGCTACTATATTGGAATGGGGTGATCAGCATTTTATTCCATTATATAATATTAAGATCATCGCCGGTCGTAATGTGCATGCGTCTGATACCGTAAAAGAATTTCTCATCAATGAAAGCTGTGCAAAAGCATTGGGTTTTACAAAACCCGAAGAAGCTGTTGGCAAAATGGTGGAAACATTTGTTCCTGGTGGTAATATGACGGCACCTCCTGGTATAGTCGCCCGGCCTATTGTGGGTGTGATGGCTGATTTTCATTCACAGAGTTTACATGACCCTGTTAAGCCGGTTCTATTTGCCACTTCCACGGAGTTTACCAGGTTAATCAATATTCAGTTGAACACCAGCGGAAAACAGCTTAGCCATGTAAAAGCCACCATGGCAAAAATTGAAGATCTTTGGCATGAAGTATATCCCAACGACCCCTATAGTTATACTTTTTTTGATGAGGCCATTGCCAGCCTGTATACAAAAGAAAGGCACATGGCACAGTTGATGAATTTGGCCATGATCATTGCCATAGGCATCTCGTGCCTGGGTTTGTTTGGCCTGGCTACGCTTACTGCCAGGCAGCGAACCAAAGAGATCGGTATCAGGAAGGTGCTGGGGGCTGATATCGCACAGATCGTACTCATACTAAACAAAGACACTTTTAAACTGGTATTGATAGCCGTTGTAATAGCCTCGCCGCTTGCCTGGTATTTTATGCACCAGTGGCTGAATGGTTTTACTTATCGTATTGCTATCAGTTGGTGGATGTTCGTGCTGGCCGGTGTTATGG
The DNA here is from genome assembly GCA_036379015.1 of Niastella sp. Taxonomy (GTDB): domain Bacteria; phylum Bacteroidota; class Bacteroidia; order Chitinophagales; family Chitinophagaceae; genus Niastella. Next base: position 765 of record DASUVL010000603.1, on the reverse strand, counting down.
CGCTGCTGATTGCATTCTGTACGGTAAGCTATCAATCCATCAAAGCTGCTTTAGCCAATCCGGTAAATAGTTTGAGATCGGAATAACATCGGGGTCTGTGGGGGAGCGGGGAGGAAAGGAACCACTTTGCCGGAACCGGTTTTTGCATGACCTGGTTGCTTTTTTATGATTTATAGCACTTAACACTGAATGCGCAGGCCTGAGGCATGATTTTTATATACCTGTAAAAGAGGATAGCTAGTTCTCACTTCTAAACCTCTTGACCTGAAAAAGCATCTTAGATATCTTTTTAAAATATTAAAAATATTTCTGGCGGTTGTATTGGTGCTGGTTGTCACAGTTATTGTATATGTTTCTATCAATAAGCAAAAGATCATCCGGCAGGTCACAACAGAAATTAGTGATCATTTAAACGGCCGGGTTAACATCGGTAACATTGAGTTAAGCTTTCTCAGAAATTTCCCTCATATATCTGTATTACTTCATAATGTGAGCATTACAGATACAATGTTTAATACACACCATCATACATTTTTTAAAGGAAAGGAAATATTTGTCAGCATCGATGTTTTAAAGCTGATCGATCACCAACCTGCCATGAAAGGCATCAAGCTGCAAACAGGTGAACTGTATTTGTATACCGATTCAACAGGGTATACCAATACCTACTTGCTTCATTTAAAAAAGGATACAACAACCGGTAGCCAGCAAACCGAGGCAAAAAATGAATTAAATAATTTATTTTTCAAAGATGTTCGTTTTATT
>DASUVL010000602.1:0-16867 GCA_036379015.1 Niastella sp. | reverse complement strand
AAAACTGCAAAAAGAAGATGCCTCCCCGGTTTATCATAACTACTACAAAGTAATGTACCGCAATGCCAGCCGGTTAATGAGTTTGATCAATGAACTGATGGATTTTCGGAAATCGGAATCGGGCGTATTGAAACTGCATGTTATGCCGGGTAATGTAGATCTGTTCTTCCAGGAAATAGCAGAAGAATTCAGTGAACTGGCGCTTCAAAAAAATATTGTATTTACCATTCATCGTAATCATAAGACCGCCGAGATCTGGTTCGACAGGCAGATCCTGGAAAAGATCATTATAAACCTCCTCAGCAATTCATTTAAATATACCGAGACCGGAGGAAAGATCTCCGTTGAAACGCTCGATTCCATAGATGGGTTCACCCCTTCTTTCGAAAATGAACTGATCATCCGCAGCGGGTACAAAGGCAAAAAGTATATCTATTTCAAGGTAACTGATAATGGAATTGGTATCTCAAAAGATTCCATAGACCACCTTTTTGAAAGATATTACAAAGTGTCTGAATCGCATTTAGGTTCAGGCATTGGTCTGGCTTTTGTAAAAAGCCTTACGGCCCTGCACAAAGGCAGCATTTATGTGTACAGCGAAAGAAATAAAGGCACTGAAATTATCATTGGCATTCCCTGTGCCCGGGATGATTATGAAAAAAAGGAAAGATGGCCTGGCGCAGATACAACTCCAGTAAAATTGGAAAGTATTCATACCAATTACGATCATCAACTACCAACACCCGAACAAAACCCATTGCCCGGAACGGACCACAACCTGCCCCTGGTCCTTATAGTAGACGATAATGAGGAACTAAGGCATTTTCTGAGAGAAAGTTTGCAGCCGCATTATAAAATTATAGAAGCAGCAGATGGCCGGGAAGGGTTAACAAAGGCAAAAGAAATTTCACCTGATTGTATTATCAGTGATATTATGATGCCGGTCATGAATGGCGTTGAATTTTGCAGGCAGGCAAAAGATAATATTGACACGTCGCATATTCCGTTTATCATGTTAACGGCGAAAGAAGCGCTGGAGTCGAAAATTGAAGGCACAGAATCAGGCGCCGATTGCTATTTTTCAAAACCGCTGAGTATGGAACTGCTGGAGTTAACCATCAGAAATATGCTCAGGCAAAGACAAAAACTAAAAGAAAAATACCTGAACGACCAGTATGCCGAAGCAAAGGACCTGGTGAATTCGGCGAAAGACAAACAATTTATTACAACGTTGATTGAAACAATAGAGTTGCATTTAAGCGATCCTGACATGGATATTGATTATATCTGCACGAAAATAGGCATGAGCAGGACCAAATTATATAATAAAATAAAAAGCCTCACCGGCCAGTCGATCGGGGAATTTATAAGGACCATCCGGTTAAAGAAAGCTGCTCAAATAATGACCCACCAGGATATCCCTATTACCGAGGTGATGGTACATGTAGGCATTCAAACCCAATCGTACTTTACAAAAGCCTTCAAAAATGAATTTGGAAAAACGCCCACCCAGTTTTTGAAAGAGCTGCATAAATGAAAAAGTACGCTGAATGCTGAACGCCCAACGCAGAACGCGGAACGCAATGCCAAAGTTGTATTTCGCGTTAAGCGTTTGGCATTAAGCGTTCCGCGTGGCACACCCACAAACCCATATTAATAAAAAGTCATCTTACGAATACCTAATTATTAAATCACCTCCGCAGCTAGTTAAAGCATTGCTAAACCGATCAACTTTGCATGAAATACCAAAAACCATTCTGAAGGCTACACCTTACCACATATTGTCCTGAACAGCCTGTTCTACTTGCCCGCTATATGAAAGATTGAAAAATTGAATCAGACGTCTTGCGCCTTATTCCGGGAACCCTTGACCCAATGACGGAGTACATTAAAAAGTAAAATACATCTTAACAATTTCACATGCAACGAAAATCAAACAGTAACTGCTTTACAATGGCAGGCAGGTTTGCCATACTGCTGTTAGCAGCTTTGGCAGGTAAACTACCAGATGCTTACGCCGGCGTAAATCACGGCGTTTATGAGAATGCCTTTTTTGTGAAGGTAACCGGTACCGTTACCGATGAAAAAGATCAGCCGCTGCCTGGTGTTAGCGTGCAGATCAAAAACAGCAAGAGCGGTGTGTCAACAAATGAAAAGGGACAATTTATCCTCGATGCACCGGAAGGCAGCACCCTGGTTATTACCGCTACCGGATACGTTAAACAGGAAATAAGTGTTTCAGAGACAGCCCTGCATATAAGGTTGAAAGAAGATAACAAAATGATGGAAGAGGTATATGTAGGTTATCAACGTATACGTAAGAGCGATATCACCGGTTCAATTTCCAGTGTAAAGGCCAGCGAATTGAACCTCAGCACACCTACGCTTAGCCAGGCGCTGGTTGGTAAAGTAGCCGGTGTTCAGGTTTCGCAAGTGAGCGGCGCTCCTTACTCCGGCGCCAAAATCCGGGTTCGCGGTATTGGGTCTATCAATGCCAGCTCTGAGCCTTTGTACGTGATCGATGGCTATCCGGTAGGTGGCAACCCCTCACAAGGACAAGGTAATGGCGGTAATGCCACCAACGGCTATAATCCCGGCTCTTCCGGTAACGATGTATTTATCAATCCCGATGATATTGAATCGATCGAGATCCTGAAAGATGCCGCTTCCGCCGCTATTTACGGATCAAGAGCATCAGGCGGTGTAGTGCTCATCACCACTAAACGCGGTAAAACGGGTAAGGGTAAACTAACGTACGATTACCAGCTCAGCAGTCAGCAGTTGGCCAAAAAAATTAAGCTGTTAAATTCCACCCAATTTACCGAACTGTTCATAAACGGACGCAATGCCAGCTATAAAGATATTCTTGTAGCGAAGGGCATTACCTGGAACGATGCTTTTTATTCTGACAACAATGCCACGCGCGTGGCCAAATCGGGACAAACAGCCACCAACTGCGGTGTTTGTATCATCAAAGAACTGTACGATTTTCCCACGCAAACCATGATTGCGCCTGCATACAATACCGACTGGCAGGATGTATTGTATGATAATGCAACCGTACAAAGACACAATGTTACTTTTTCAGGCGGTAATACCGGAACCCGTTACCTGGTGAGTGGCAGCTACCTCGATCAGCCGGGTATTTTAAACAGCACCTGGCAGAAAAGAATAAACCTGCGCGCCAATATCGACGCTGACCTTACTCCTAAGTTGAAAGTTTCAGCCAACGTGTTTTTAACAAATACCAGTAACCGCGAAGTACAGGAAGGCCGTTTTAATCAGGGCCCCATTTTAGGCGCCCTGGTATACGCACCCATATTTCCGGCCTACAACCCCGACGGCACCCTGGCCCTGTCGTATGCCAATGCCGGCGCCCAGTTCGATGGCTTTACCTATGCCTTCCAGGGTATTGAAAATCCACTGGCCCTGGCGCAACGCGTAAAGACCACCAGAAAAGGAACGCGTACTACGTTCAATGCAAATGCTACCTATGAAATTATAAAGGACCTATCATTTAAGGTGAACCTGGGCGGACAGTCATATACTGAAAAGTATGAGTACTACTTCCCTACCAATTTGAGTAACGGTATTAATCCACCCGGATCAACACAGTCCATGCAGGCTGCCACAGCCTCTGCACAGAATTTAACTACCCAGGACAGACTGGCTGAATATACCCTGAATTATGGTAAAACAATAGGCAAGCATCGTTTTGATGCATTGGCTGGTTATACCGCACAGCAAACCACAACCGATCTGGTAGCAGTAGCCGCCAAGAATTTTACCAACGACCTGGTGCCTGATATAACAGCCGTTGGTTCAACACCCGGCGACTTTTCCATTCAATCGAATACCGCTAAATCAACCACCACCCTGGTATCGTACCTGGGAAGAGTGGTATACAACTACAATAAGCGATATTTTGTATCCGGATCTTTCCGTACCGATGCCTCTTCCCGGTTTGGCCCTGACAACCGCTGGGGTAAATTCGGTTCGGTATCAGCCGGCTGGACGGTTAGTAATGAATCGTTCTACAATAACTGGCTTGGCAATGGTTCAAGTTTGAAATTACGGGCCAGCTGGGGCTTAACAGGTAATAATAACATTCCCAACTACAGATACGAACAAAGCCTGAGCGGTGCGGGCGGAACTGTGGTGGGCAATATCACCTATACAGGTGGAGCCGTGATCGGCAGCACCGTACAAAATGCTACCTGGGCCACTGGCCTCACCGATCCCAAGCTGGGCTGGGAATCAACCTCGCAATACAATGTCGGCTTAGATGCCACCACATTGAACAATCGCTTATCGGTAAATGTGAACTATTACATCAGTAAATCGTTCAACCTGCTGTATAATCAAAACATTTCAGCATTGTCGGGTACCACAACGTTTCTCACCAACCTGCGTAATTCAAATATCCGCAACACCGGTTTTGATCTGCAGCTTGACTATAAAGCAGTACGTTCAAAAGACTTTGACCTGACCCTCAGCGGTAATATTACGGCTAACCGGAATAAAGTGGTGAGCCTGGGCGGCGCCAGTGAAATACAAACCAATGGTGCTGAAAGAAGCTACATTACGCACGTTACCCGTGAAGGTGATCCTGTTGGTTCGTTTTATGGCGTAAAGGTAGATGGCATGGTACGCGAAAGCGATATGGATAATGTAAATGCCGACCTGGCCGTTTACAAAGCCAATGGCAACAAATTCCCGACAGGCTACAAATTAAAAGCCTTCCCCATTTCTACTTTCGCCACTACCCCATTAAATCCCGGCGATCTGTATTTCAAAGACAACAACGGCGACGGGTTGATCACCGATGCAGACAAGGAAATTATCGGAATGCCTTACCCGAAATTCACGTATGGCTTTAGTATTAATATGGGCTATAAGATGTTTGATCTCACGGCTTCCTTTAATGGCTCCCAGGGTAACCAGGTTATTGACGGACAGGATTATTATATCCGGAATATGGAAGGTTCCGGTAACCAGTACGTCGAAATAGACCAACGCTACCGCAGCGAAGCGCAACCCGGCAATGGTCATGAATACCGGGCTTCCCGTGGCGGTTCGCAAAGCAACAGCACCCGCTTATCTGATTATTACGTGCAGGATGGATCCTTCTTCCGTTGCACGAACATTACAGTAGGTGTTAACCTGAGCACTTTGCCCGTTACAAAAAAATTAGGCATTGGCAGCCTGCGCTGGTATGCATCTGTTGACAATGCGTTTACCGTTACCAAATACCTCGGTTACAATCCTGAAGTTGATTTTAACAATGGTTCCAACCTCACACCGGGTGTTGATTATGGTAAATACCCGTTGGTGCGTTCATACAACACGGGTATAATGGTACAGTTCTAAAAGCAGCTGCAAGCTGCAAGCTCCAAGCCGAAAGCTGAAAGCCAAACAATAACATTAAAAAGACAAGTATGCGTAATCCGCTTTATATAATCATTTCTTCGCTGGCGATATTAGGCACCAGCAGTTGCAGTAAAGATTTCGTGGAACAAACGAACCCCAATGCGGGAACGATCGAAAATGGCTTTCAAACGGAAGCCGATATTGCCACCGGCGTATACGGTGTATACCAGGCATTGAGGACCTCTAATTGTATCGGTGAAGGCGCTCAGTTATGGACAGACGACCGGGCTGATGATGTAAATACCATAGATAACCAGTCGAACAACGGCGAACCTTTTCAGTTCTCCGCATTTTCCCTGGTACCCAGTAACAGTTACCTGGCAAGCCATTGGACGGCTTTGTATGTGCCTATATCAAGAGCCAACCTGGTCTTGTCGGTTATTGATAAGATCACTTTTGCCAGCAATGACACCAAAACCCAATACATGGCCGAGTTGAAATTCATCAGGGCGCTTATGTACTTTAACCTGGTGCGCGAATTTGGCGATGTGCCGCTGGTAACAGACCGGTTAACGACTCCTGAACAGGCAACCGCTTTAACTTTCCGCGAGAAAAAGGAAAAAGTGTATGCGCAAATAGTAGCCGACCTGAAAGATGTGGTGAGCAGTAATTTACCGGTGGTGCAGTCTACCGCCAATAAAGGCCGGGTATCATTACAGGCAGCCAATGCGCTGTTGGGACAGGTATATTTAACGATGGCCACCGTGCTCAGCGACGCCAAAACCGACAACCTGAACAATGCCAAAACCTACCTGCTGGCCTGTTTCAATCAAAAAACGTTTACCAACCTGTCAGACATTCCTTTTGCGGATGTTTTTGATGTAAGCAAGAAATCAAGCAACCCCGAGATCATTTTCCAGATCGTTTACAAGGCGGGCGATGCTACCTATTCATCCGCTTTGGCCAGGAACAACCAGGCAAAGGGTGAAACCATTAACGCTCCCCAGTATGTGTCGCAAACCGCCGGGGGCCTGTTTACAAAGGACCTGCTGAATGAATTTGAAACGGGCGATGTGCGTACCAACTTCTCTATCAAATTTGCAGCAGCCACGAATGGCTACTTTATTACCAAATTCAGGGATGCCAGCTCCACGGCCGGACCAAACGGATATGGCGGCAATGACTGGATCCTGATCAGGTATGCAGATGTTATTCTCAACCTGGCTGAAGTGTATTCATACCTGAATGATAATGCGAATGCCATTAAATACCTGGATATGGTGCGGGCCCGGGCGCAACGGCCTTTGTATGCCGCCATGCTGAATGATGCGGGTTATGCGAATAAATATCCAACCCTGAAGCTGGCCATTTTGCACGAAAGAAGAATTGAGCTGGCTTTTGAACATCATCGCTGGCACGACCTTACCCGGTTCTTCAATGAAACCGAGCTGGTAGCATATTTCAAATCAAAAAGCCAGGCGAACTACGACAACTCGCCATTGACCAATTGCACTACCAAAGATTATTATTATCCGATCCCTTACAGTGAGTATAAGTTGAATCCGGAAACTATGTATCAGAATCCGGGGTATTAAGCCCCCCATCCCCCTAAAGGGGGGTAAGAAAAACAGGCGTCCCGGTATATTGGGACGCCTGTTTTATTTTGTTTTATTGCTCCCCCTTTAGGGGCCGGGGGGTTATTTCGCCTCCAGCACCAACGTTACTTTATTAAAATCGGCGGCGGCATTAATGATCTTCTTAAAGTCTTCGTAAGCGGCTATTGGATACTGTATTTTCCGGTATTGTTCCATTACACGCACTTTGATGATATTACCTTCCTGTTTGTATGACGATTCAAAACCCATAGTTATTTCATCATTCTCTTTATATACTTTACTAATTACAAGATCGTTCAGGTTTTTGACCTTATACCCCTCAGGAATAATAAATTCAATGGTACGCTCCAGGGCGTGCGGATAATTGACATCCAGATCAAACTGGCGGGGTTTCTCCTGGTACATTTCTGCCTGGGGCCCAATGATCTCGCCGATCTTTACCAGTATTTTATTGCCGGCCTTCTCTACCAGCTCACTGGCATTTACTACCATGTCGAGTATAAAGGGTTTGTTATCCTGGAAGTTTTCCATTTCCTTATTCTCCACCTTCGAAGAAATAACCTGTTCCGAGCTGGTACCGAATTTCACCAGCTCTTTCAATATTTCTTTCTGCTTTTCTTCCGACGTGAAGTTAAAGCTGGTACGGTAATACACTGATGAATAACCGGAGTACATCTGCCGGCTGTTGACGATCAAGGTATCGAGGGTTGTATTCAACCTGATCTTTGCCTCAATGTTATTGCCGCTTTGCAAATAATCTTCACCCTGAATTTGACGAACATCCGCAATGGCCGTGGAAAAATTGCCGATCATGGTCCCTTTACAAAAAACGCCGTTGGTAGCTATCCACAACGGATGGATCAGCGGATAACGCATTTCTATTAAAGTTGGCGCAATAAATTTTTTCAGTTTTGGAAAATAGATCACCTGGTTATCGCAGTTGTTCCAGTTCTCAAATGATCTATCAGCAGAGAAATCTTCGCGCGAGCCGCACATGACGAACTCATGATTTACAGCCAGCTGTTTGAAAATGGCGCCATATAACCGCACAATGCCCCGGAAGCTGGCAATTTTATTCTTGATGATCCATTCCAGGTTTTCTGCATTGTCATCCGCAATATCTTCGCGGGTACTGATATTCTTCTTCAGGAAATTCTCTACCGCTATCACTACGCCAGTTTCATTACCGCTGTTTTTCCATCCGTTGCTGTTGATCAGCCCGTCTACCTTTTTCAATTCTTTGTCAGAATAAGTAGCATAAATGGAATAAGCTCTTTTTGCCAGTTCGTTCCAGGTAAATAAACGGCCGGTGCCGCTGCTTTTATTGAAAGACAATTTGTATTCTACCCGTTTCAGATTGGCCGTGTATGCTGCATATTTTTCATCCTGGGCGCCGGGGATATTTTGCTGATGCACCGTTACAAAACGTTTTGTGCCCAGGATAGTATCAACAGCTGCATTTACCTGGTTATACCCTTTTGTTTCAAAGATCAGGCGTGCTGGTGATACCACTTCTAACTTCGCATCCAGCACAGGTATGGACCGCTGCAACACATCGCGTCCAAAAAATGAAACATTGGTTTTATAGGTATAATAATATTCCACTTCGCAGCCTTTTACCAGCCCTTCCATGGCGAATATTTTATACAGCTGATCTTCTTCTCTCAGATCTTTAATATTCTTCTTATCCAAAACAATCGTATTACCGCCGGGCAATATAGTGCGGGCCTTGATATCAACTATATCGGCATTATTGCTTACAGGCAGGTATACTTTGTTGAAGCTTTCAATCCCCTTGTCATCATTTATATGAATGCGCGTATGGAATGTTTTATAAGCGTCCAGATCGTCTTTTCCATCAATATATTCAATACGTCTTTTTTCAAATAGAATAACAGCCGACTCATTGCTGTATTTACTGTCCAGGGTTTGTACAAGCGCCTGGCCGCTCCATTGTTCCGTTTCAATGGCCGGCGTGGTTTGGCCAAATGAATGTATACTACCAACCAGGAAACAGACCGTTATTATTTTTTTATTCAGGTTAACCATGAAAGCGCTATTTTTTTGACAAACTGATAGATTCTTTATAAAGCGGAAAGAGATGTTCCAGTACTTCATTCCAGGCTTTAAAATGATCGGGTGAAAGCAGCAGGTGATCATTGTAAAATTCCTGTGTTAGTATAATGGTATTTCCTTTTTGTTCGTAGTTCAGCGAAAATCCCCACACATCGTTTTTAAACGTTGTGCCTTTGGGTAAATAGCTTACCGTATAACCGTCGGGGATGGTCAATACGGTCACATATTTGTTTATAGACCTGAAATCAAACTCCACAGGCATTTTGCGGCGTGGGTAATCGATCTCCTGGTGTTCATATAATTTGAGCAGGTTAATATTCAAATACCATTCATCGCCAATTTTCCGGGCATAATCCTGTAACTCAAACCGGCCGGTTAATGTAACACGGTTCTTGTCGCGCAGGTCGCCAGTTTCAAAACCGGTAAGGTGAAATTTATTTGAACCACGGGTAAAGCGGCGTTTCATATAATTTTCCCGGTCTTTTTCATTGTTATAGTAGTTCAATGCCCCATGGGTGTTCATGGCATAATAACCGCTCAAATGCATATTTACCCTGCCCGTAATGCCTTTATCGGTGAGTTGCAGAAAACAGGAATCGCTCAGCTGGTTGGTTTCTTTGCGCGGAGAAGGCACGCGAACAATCGTATACTGATCGGGCCCCAGGGCTATCATGGCTTCTTTCTCCTGTATGGCTGAAGAAGGAATTCCAAATACGCAGGTGGGGTCGGTACCGTCGAGGAATATAAACTCATTTTTTTTCAGCTGAATGGCGCAGATCATATGATTATCTACAATAGGCAAGGGCGTTTCCCGGTAAGTATAAGGCAGGTCGCGGGTACCGATCCAGGTATGATAAGCCGGTACGCCGGCAGTATTCAGCATCAACGTAAGAATGCTGCTCATATCTTTACAATCGCCGAAGCGACGGCTGCAAACAAAATTCGCATCGCGTGGAATAAAGCCTTCCATACCGTCTTCAAATGCCACATATTTAATATGGTTTTGAACCCAGCTGTAGATCCGTCTGGCCTTTTCTTCCTGTGAAGTAATGCCATTGGTCAACGAATCTACAATGCGCTTCAACTCAGGACCAGCCTGTTTATTTATATCCTTAATAAAACCGCTGTTCAACCTGTACAGATCATTTGTATCAGCCAGGTAGCTTACGGGCGCTCCTTTCTCATTTTTATATTTCTCTATATAAAAAACGATATGCGGTGAATAATAGGCTACCCCCGGTGCATCCTCATAACTTTTTTCGGCCGGCAGATCCTTTACCTGGAAGGTATACGTGATCTCCCCGCCCCTGCTGTCCTGGGTAAATTTGATCTTATCAGTATCCAGACCTTTCAGTAAATACTTTACCGAAATGTCTTTGGGAAAAGAGATACTTAATATACCATTGACAACCGGGATCCGCCGGGCAAAATAATGCGGAGAAAGCAGGTAAGGCTTCTTATGTATAACCACCATGTTCAGGTTACCAGTAGCCCCCGGACCAATGGCCGGAAAGTCGAAGTTCGTCTCCTTCATATCATCGTAGAATACGCTGGAAGACTTGCTGCTGCTGGTTTTGAAACTGGTTACCTTTATCTTTTTATTTTCGGCAGTTTGGGTATACGCTTCATATTCTTTTACTTCATGAAAACTGCTATGACTAAACCCATACTGGCTCAGGTAGGCTGCTGCATTTGCCGTCAGGTACATCAATTGCTGCGATTCCTTACTTTCAATATAAGGCTCGCCATCTTTGATCCTGATCTTATACTGCTCGGTTGAAATGAGCATAACAGCCTCCACACCGGGATACTGGCGTTTCAACTCATCAACAGGCTGTGCAGCCGCTGAGAGCGATAAAACCAGACCGATTACAAAAAATATTCGTTTTAATCCTTGTTCACGCTTCATTTTACACTTAATAGTTGTCCGTAATAATAGGTTCTTACCTGTTTTAATTTTCCCGCGTCATCATAAAAGCGCTGTTCGCCGTGGTAATCGCCATTGTATTGATTTCCTTCTTCCACCACAATTCCTTTTGCATTATACTCCTTATAAGCGCCATGTATATTATCATGCTGGTAATTATAGATGGAACGTGGGGTGCCATCGGAATAGTATTCTTTCATCGGGCCTTCTGAGTTACCATAGGCTTCTGTATTTTCCAAACACAGTTTTCCATTGGTATGATATCGCTTATACGATCCCTGCTGTTGTCCGTCGACATACGCTACAGAAACAGACGGATTACCATTCGGGAAGAAGGCATTTAATTGACCGTTACCCTGTATAAACGGTATTTCCGGTACCAATTCTCCATTTTTGCCCAGGTAGCTATAACCTACAGGAACACCTTCGTCATATCGCATTTGATATACAAGCACGCCATCTTCCGTATACTTTTTGTAAAGCCCATCGCGTTCTCCCAATTCAAAAGAGATCTCTGCATCGGGCTTACCATTCTTATGGTAGTAGATCCGTTTTCCGTGCAGCTTGCCTAACTTATACTCTTCTGTATACGACAGGGAACCATCGGCCCGGTAATACTTCCAGGTACCTGTTTTTTTATTCAGGCTGTACATGCCTTCCGAGCTAACCTTCCCGCCATAATAATACGCTTTGAAAATACTGTCGCGCAATCCTTTTTTAAAGTACTGCACCGCCTGGGCAGATCCATCGAAATAAAAATATTTATAAACACCTTCCAGGTTTCCATGAACATACATGCCTTCGCTGGCGGTTTTTCCATTCAGGTATAGTGAGGTAAACTTTCCATTGCCATTTTTAAGCTTCACGTGGTTCAGTACCTTACCAGTGGTATCATACTCCGTCATTTCCACCAACTCATCCATATCATAAAAGGATTCAGACTCTTTTACCCCGTTTGGCCAGTATTCGGTTTTCATGCCATTCATATCCCCGTTCAAATAACCGGTGCGGGAAATAAGATGGCCGGTTTCATTATACAGCAGCCACTCACCTTCTAACAGGTTATCTTTATACCAACCTTCTTCCTGTTTGCCGCCATGCAAAAACCAGGAATTATAGTACCCATCTTTTTTATCGGCCACATATTTTAAAGCCACCTTTTTTTGTCCGTTGGAATAATAAGTAACAGCTTCCCCATTTGATTCACCCTTTACGTATTGATCTGTTTCTTTGGTACTTCCTGAACCGTAGTAATAGACCTTTGTACCTTCTGCCTCTCCTTTTGCATTGTAAGCCGTCAGCACTTTTTTAGTACCATCGGGGTAATAGTCCAATAGATCCAGCTTTCCCTTTGTTCTTTCAGACAGGCCGATCTGTTTTCCGGCTTTATCAAAATACCGGGCGGTCTTTAATTTATCTTCGTCGTAGGTATACGTGCAATATAATTTACCATCTTCATCGTAATAGTTCACGTCACCGGTTACCTTTCCTTTCTTATTGATATACTTTGTATATAATTGACCATTGTCGTGATAAGAAATATATTCGCCTTCGAGGATGCTGTTATTATACCCTTCAACAGTTTTGGGTTTCCCATTCTCATGGTAGCGTTTTAGCACACCGGTAAGCTTACCCTCCTGGTACTGGACTTCCAATGATAAAACGCCATCAGGGTACCAGGCTTTATACCATCCGGTTGCTTTTTCATCAACAAGCACTCCTTCAGCCTCTAATTGTCCGTTCTCATAGTATGTTTTAAACGGGCCGCTCTGTTTACCATTGTCATAGGTTTCCAAAGTTTGCAACAGGCCTGCTTCATTAAATATTTTTTTGACCCCGTGCAGTTTCCCATTGCTATAGTATGCCATCATTTTTATGCCGCCACTTTTAAAATACGTGGTATGTTCGCCATCCACTTCACCGTTCTTATACATTGAACGGGCAGAAACACTCCCCTGATCATAGTAGTAAGCTTCAGGACCTTCCTGTTTGCCGCTCCGGTAGATCTCCTCGCCTTTTAATTGCCCGTTTACATGATAATATTTCCAGGGGCCTTCTTTTTCGCCCTTATCATTGTAAAGACCCACTGCTTTTTTATTTCCTGCCGGATAATAAAACTCCCAGGCGCCTGTGAGCAAGTTGCCATTATTCTTACTTATACCCTTCCCTATCAGTTGTCCGTTTGAGAAATAATAACAGGGGTTGTTGAAACTACGTTTTGACAGTTGTATTTCACGCGTTGACCTTATCAGGTTTAAGTACGCTACTACTTCGTTGGTAAACGCTTCAATATCCTTTTTCTTCTTCCTGTTATATTCCTTGATAGCAGGAATATCTACACCGGAAAATGCATAGTTGACCAGGTATTCAAATTTTTTCTCTTCAAACATTTTCCTGTACAAAGGAACATAGAACTGCATCCAGAAATCCTTGTCATTTTCGTCAAAGGGGAGCTTTTCAAAGATCACCTGCATCTGCCGGGAAATAGGATCGTCCAGGTTAATGATCGATTTATAATTTTTATCCAGGGCAATTTTAGATAACACGATCTGTTCAACCGGCCCATAGTTTTCACCCGGTTCTACTTTGCGATTATTCACCAGTTCTGCAATATCATCTTTATTTTTCGAGATGTTATCCAGCATGGAAATGGAGTTAAGGTGAAATCTGCCCCCGGGCTCCATAATGAGGTTGGCAACAAAGCTCAGGTAGGCCGGAATAATTTTACCCAGGTTTACAGCAGCGAGTCCCAGTTTAAAATGGGCGCTGGAAGAATAGGGATTGATCAGCAACGCCTGTTGAAATACCTTTTCTGCTTCCTTATACTTTTTCATCCGGAGCAGCGTAGTGCCTTTGTTTATGTATAAGGAAACATATGCCGGATAAATAGCAATGGCTGAATCGAAGATCTGCAGCGAGCGTTCCTGCTGATTGTCATAATCAAGCAAGCTCCCATATTGCACCAGTAATTCCGGACAACGTTCCCTTTCGGTATTAAGCGCAAGTCCTTTCAGGCAATAGCGAATGCCCTGCGCATACTGGCTATCGGCACTGCAGGTCATGGCCATTTCATACAGCGCTCTTACATAGTTGGTATCGCCCGCTTTTACCTGTTGAAATTCCTTCAGGGCTTCCTTATATTTACCTTCATCAAATAATTTGATGCCGGTTTCAATGGTCTCTCCGGAATTAATAAGCGGATTATTTTCTTGTGCGGTTGTATACAGGCATGCAAGGCAGAGTACGGCAACCAGGGTTAAATGTCGGTTCATGGTTATATTTACCTTCTTTAAAATGTGAAGTTATAATGAAGTTGGTAAAAAAGAAATGGGCAACAGGGAATATTTTAAACGCGGAACGCCAAACGCGAAACGCGGAACGCAGAACGCGGAACGCTAAATACAAACCACCATGCTGCTTTTTTGGTGTTTTGCGTTAAGCATTAAGCGTTCGGCGTTAAGCTTTCAAATTACATTTTAATCCCATACCAGCAATACCAAATATTGACGTTTTTACGCGCTTTTTGCCCAAAATGACACACTTAACAGCCAAAACTGCACGAATATTAATTTCCCTTTCAAACTTAAAAGTGTTTTATTATTTTTACCAGATTTCATTCCATGAATTTCCAGCCCGGCCTTATTCCATCAGGTGATTGAATAGAAGTTTACCCCCTTCTTATACCCATAGAAAAATGAACCCTTTATCATTACCCTATTTAATAATAGGATGTATTATTACGTTTTGGTGTAATTCTGCCCACGCTCAGGTCCCTGTCCTGCAGATAAGCAATAACCCTACGACCTGTCAGGGTTCTGAAGGGGCAATTACTTTCAGCGCGCTCACACCCAATGCTACTTTCCAGATAAGCTATATTGATGATGGTATCACAAAAGGCCCCGTAACTTTTGTAGCAAACGGAGCCGGACAAATAACTATCCCCAACCTGAATGCAGGTAGGTATACCAGTTTTATATTCAATCTTAATGGCGCCATTACCGTGGTGCCAGCAAGCATTAAACTATCTGATCCGGAATTTCCAGTGGACCTCAGTTCCGTTCCGCGAAATATTTGCAAAGGTGACCCGGCCCCTGTTTTACCACCAATATCCGACAACGGCTATAGCGGTACCTGGAGTCCCGCTGTAGTAGATAATCAGGCCACAGGCTCCTATACATTTACACCAACCCCAGGCAGTTGCGGTGAAATAACTACGATTACCATTACTGTAACCCCCAGGATAGATCCGCAATTCTCATTTCCCAACTCACTTACCATCTGTGGTAGCGGACCAGTACCAACATTACCCAATACATCATTAAATGGTATAACCGGTACCTGGAGCCCGGCTGTTGTTGACCCTAATAATTCCGGGGTCTATGTATTTACGCCTACCTCTTCAGGATGCGTTAACGGAACCACCTTTACTGTTACTGTGAACCCGAATATCACATCCTCATTTCCTTTCAACATGAGCGCTTCTATCTGTGATGGTGAGCCAGTTCCGGTTTTACCCAAAACGTCAACAAACGGCATAACAGGCGTGTGGAGCCCGGCTGTAGTGAGCAATACAACCAGTGGAATATATTCGTTTACACCCGATCCCGGCCAGTGTGCGGTACCAGTGACCTATACAGTAACAGTTAATCCGATCATAACACCTGTATTTAATATTAATACTACTGTATCTATCTGTTCTGCAGCAACAGCACCGGTATTACCAGCTACTTCAACCAATGGAATAACCGGTACCTGGAGCCCGGCTGTAGTGAGCAATACTGCCACCGGAACATATACATTCACGCCTACCAGCGACCGATGTGCGCCGCCGGTAAAAGTAACTGTAACCGTGAATCCGATCATTATACCAGCTTTTTCATTCAACAACGCCCAGTCTGTTTGCATAAACGCAACGCCACTGGTTTTACCAGCTGTTTCTACCAATGGTATAACAGGCACCTGGAGTCCGGCAACAGTTGACAATCAAAATTCCGGCACCTATACATTTACGCCCGATGCCGGGCAATGTGCCAGCAACGCTACGCTTACTTACCAGGTAAACCCTATTCCATCCGTTGTTAGTGCAACAAAAACTGATACTGTATACGACGGCACTGTATTGCCACCCTATGATTGTGCCGTAAACATTCCTGTAACCGGTATTAACTGGATCAATACAGATCCAACCATCGGACTGCCTGTATCAGGTTCCGGCACGGTACCCTCTTTCAGGGCTACCAATATGACCGACGATCCTGTAACCGCCATTGTTACGGCCACGCCTTACGTGAATGGTTGTATGGGCATAAGACAGACTTATAAAATAATCGTGCGTCCCTTAAACAAAGATCTTTTTGTGCCCAATGTATTTTCACCAAACGGGGATAGAAAGAATGACCTGCTTTTGGTTTACGGAACTTATATTTCAACGCTTGACATGCGCATTTTCAACCAATGGGGCCAGCAAATGGTAACAATAACCGATAAGAACCAGGGATGGGATGGTAAATTCAGGGGAAGCCCGCAACCTGTTGGTGTATACGTATATGTGTTAAAAGCTGTAATGACCGATGGACGAACGGTCAACAAGAAAGGTTCTATTACACTTGTACGATAAAGGTTAATGTGATAATTCGATAATGTGATAATTTGATAATGGGAAAGCCAAAATACAAATCACAAGAACCCAAAGTAATGATACTACCTGATCACCATGAATAATAAAGCCATAAAACGATACGGTTGGTGTACGGTCTGTTTGTTCTTAATAACTGTATTAAAAACAGTTGCCCAAACAGATCCTCACTTTACGCAACACTATACATTTCCCATGTATCTCAATCCTGCGCTCACCGGTAGTGCCGATGGAGATTACAGG
>DASUVL010000601.1:0-4212 GCA_036379015.1 Niastella sp. | reverse complement strand
TTTTCCGCACCAGGCATCTCTTCTGTTCACCACATCCATTTTATTCAGGTCATCGGGATAACCCTGAATCAATACCGGCACATTGAGGTTGGCTAGTTTTATGGTTTCGGCCACGCCTTTTTCATCGCCGAAGTTGGGAAGCACTACCAATATGCCCTGAATGTCAGCAGCATGCTTTTTAAACAGGTCGGCACAGCGCTGGGCTTCTTTAAATGTTTCTACCCCACCCAGCTTGGTATCGGCATCACTTAATAAGATAGGTGTGATGTGTAGCTTTTCAAATAGCGCAACAATTTCGGTACGTGCTTCGGCAACTAATTTGTCAGGGAAAAAATCTCTGTTTCCTATAATTACACCGAGCGTTGTTTTAGCAGTCGTCTTCATCTTGTATACTTGTTTCCGTTTTGTGATAATTATTTATAAGTGAAGCTGACCTGTCAGGATCGCTTAAACCCACTGATCATTCAAAACCCAATGGCGAACCCGCGCAAGGCGGGACAGGCTCTTACAGTTCAGCTATGTAGCAATGATCAATTCAACTTCATGTTCTTCAAACAATTTTCTGTCTTTATCTTCTATCCCATCATCGGTAATGATGTAATTGATGAGCGATAAAGCACCGAGACTGGCAAAAGCATTCTTGCCTATTTTTGAAGAATCGGCAACGAGGTAAGTCGTTTCTGCCGCTTCTATCATGGCTTTCTTTACAATGATATCGCTCAGACTGGGATAGGTTAATCCTGATTTTAAGGAAATACCCGCTGTGGCCAAAAAGAGCTTCGATACATTGATGCCTTTAAAAAAATCAGCTGCTTTTTGACCGGTCAATGATAACGTAGGTGGTTTAAATTCTCCGCCGGTCATTACTACTTCAATACCAGGTTCGGTACCCAGCATCATGGCAATGTTCAGGGCGTTGGTGATGACCGTGAGGTTCCTGAACCCTTTTAATTTCCGTGCGATCTCGGTGACGGTAGAGCCGGAATCGAGGATGATGGTATCGCCGCTTTCGATAAACTCCAGGCATTTGATTGCGATCTTTTCTTTCTGTGCGTTATGCAACTCCTGGTGAGCCACATAAAAACCCTTTACCTGGTCTTCGATATTTTTAAGGTAAGCGCCGCCATGTTCGCGGATCACCATTTCTTCTTTTTCCAGTTTTTCAAGGTCTTGCCGGATGGTTACTTCGGTCACTTTAAAGATCCGCGCCAGATCGCCCACTTTTGCCGAACCGTCCTCCCGGAGCATTTCCAATATTTTCTCTCTCCTTTGATTAGGTAACATATAGTTTGTTTGAGGCGCGAATTTACTCGTTTCCGGAAGCCTGCCTGCCGGCTGGCAGGGATAAGAAAAATTTTTACGAACAGGCCTTAAAAACCAGCGTTCTGACCAAAAATAAGAAAACAATCGAAAACAATACAAAATAAAACAAAGAAAAGAAAAGAAACAGCAAAGAAGGAAAATGACTGGTTTACTATGCCGATCACATATATATTGTTGATTATCAACAAAAATCCCCTTGAACATAAACATTGATCATTTACGTTCAAAGGGAAAAAGAAAAAATATCATAAAAAGGAGAAAACAGTTGTGATATACTTTTGCTACTCAAACATTACCCCAGTTCGTTTATACTTCGTATCAGATTCGTTTTTAAACTACTCTTTGACTACCCAAACACTACCCCTTCCCTAGGGAAACACTACCCTTTTACTACCCATTTACTACCCCTTTGCCTAGGAAATGGGTAGTACAAGTACGGCCCAAATACGGCCCTAGAACGAACAATGGGTAGTGCTGTAGTAGGGCTGTGGTAGCGTTAGGGTACATACAAAGCTGATAAGCCCCCGAACCATAATAGCTTTAATAAAAACGAAGCCAGGGCCCAATCAGGAGCATATCCTGACCAAACCCTGGCTGGTATGTTGTAAATAAGTTGAGAAACTATTTTATGTAAAAACTCCCCGTTTGCCTGATATCTCTAGACGAAGCGCCTACCATTACGCTGAACTCTCCGGGTTCCAGCACAAACTTCATATCGCGGTTATACAGCTTCAGTTCATCACGTGGAATGGAAAATGACAGGGTTTTGGTTTCGCCGGGTTGCAGATGTACCCGCTCAAAACCTTTCAACAGTTTTTCATACGTGGTCACAGAGCTCATTACATCACGTATATAAAGCTGAACCACCTCATCACCAGCCAGTTTGCCGGTATTGGTAATATTAACGGTTACGGCAATGGGGTTGTTGGCTGTTTTACCTGCATCTATTTTCAAATTGGTATACCCAAAACTGGTGTAGCTTAAGCCATAACCAAAAGGATACAACAGACCTTTGATCTTTGCCGACTCGCCTTCATCAGTTTGAGCGTTGGGTTTGGAAGGAAAGTTCAATGGTAATTGTCCAACTGATTTTGGGAACGTAAGCGTGAGCTTACCACCGGGATTGTAATCGCCAAACAACACATCAGCAACGGCAATACCCCCTTTTACGCCAGGATAGCCAGCGTAGAGGATACCATCAATATACTTGTCGATCCAGTTAATGGTCATGGGTTGCGAACCGATCAGTACCACCACAACCGGCTTGCCGGTTGCCTTGATGGCTTTTATCAGGTCAAGCTGATAACCGGGCAGATCGAGGCTGGTGCGGCTTTTGTTTTCGCCACCGGTTTGTGTATTACCTCCTAAAACGACTACGGCCAATTGCGCCTGATTGGCAATCTGTACGGCAGAGTCGAGCATAGCCTGCGCAGCTGCATCCATTGGTTCAGGCAAAATTTCGCTCTCGGGCCAGCGTTTGTCTACCAGGTCCGCACCTTTAGCATATAACACTTTGTTGGCGCCCAGTTTTTCCTGTATACCCTGCAACACGTTTACACTTGTCGACATCAGCGGACCATAATGCGTATGCGCATAATCGTCATCGGTTGCATTGGGGCCAATAACGGCTATTTTTTCCAATTCTTTTGATAAAGGCAAGATGCTATTCTTATTTTTCAGCAACACCAGGCTTTCACGCGATGCCTGCAAAGCTACCTGCTGACTGGCCTCGCTGTTGACAATCTTCCTGGTTGCTGCACCACTTTCAACATAAGGATGATCAAACAATCCAAACCGGAACTTCACCCGCAATACATCTGCTACGCGATGGTTGATGGTATCCATGGGAATACGGCCTTCTTTCACCAGTTGGCGCAGGTAAATGATGATGCTATCGGGCGCCCGGAATGTTGTCCGTACGTTCATACCGGCCATGAATGCCTGATAAACGGCTTCTTTTAAATTGGCCGCTACGTGGTGTTTGGAGCTGAGGTATTCCAGGGCATCACTGTCGCTAACCACATAACCAGTAAAACCCATTTCAATGCGCAGGCGTTGGAATAACCAGTAGGAGCTGCCGGAAACCGGAATACCATCGTAATCGTTATACGAACTCATCACGCCCATGATGCCCGCTTCTTTAATCACTTTTTTGAAAGGATACAGCAGGATATTCTCCACTTCGCGTGGCGACACTTGCGGATCTGTGCGGGCCTGGCCTTCTCTGGCTCCCTTATTAGCGCTGTACACCGCAAAATGTTTTGCAGTTGATGCAGCCTGGTTATTTTGTTGAATACCCTTTGCCATAGCTACGCCCATACAGGCCACCAGGTACGGGTCTTCACCAAAAGTTTCTTCCAGGCGTCCCCAGCGTTGATCGCGCGCCACATCCAGAATAGGCGCATACACGTTGGTGTATCCCAGAGCACGGGCTTCGCGGCCCGTAATAATTCCTTCCTGGTGTACCAGGTCTTTGTTCCACGTCATGCCCATATTGAGCGTGGTTGGGAAACCGGTAGCTTCGAATGCTTCAATACCGCGAATACCCTCATCAGTAAAATCAACCGGAATACCCAGGCGGGTTTGTTCAATAAAGAAACGCTGGGTTTCATTCATTCCCCACACATGCTTTTCCATGTCCGTCACCAGATCGGTTTTCAATACCGGTTTATTGAAGCCGTTAAAACCGTTCAGGTGTTCATCAATATTGGCAATACCATCTTTCCAGATGGCATTTTTCCATTCAGGGGTTGGCAGGGAATCTTTCAGAACGCGACGCCAGCCATACAGGGTGGCCATCTGGCAGGTCTTTTCTTCCAGCGTCATTTGCGACAACAGATTGGCGGTCCTGGCATTTATTGATTGCGTGGGATCTTCATAAATATCCTT
>DASUVL010000600.1:0-17210 GCA_036379015.1 Niastella sp. | reverse complement strand
GTAACCATGGTATTAGCGGTAGGTTCAGGCCATGAAAACAATAGAAAAGAGGTGTTGAAATGGTTAGGCTGGACCATCCTTGGCGGTGCTGCTTTCTTAGGTTGTCAGGCCTGGGAGTGGGCACACTTGCATCATCAAGGTGCCTGGTGGGGTCGCAATCCGTTCGATAATATCGACGGTTCACAAGCGTCTACCAACTTTAGCAACTTCTTTTTTACCATCACCGGTTTCCATGGATTCCACGTACTTTCTGGTGTAGTGATCAACATCATTATGTTCATCATGACCTACAAAGGAGTGTTTGATAGAAGAGGCCACTACCTGATGATTGAAAAAGCAGGATTATACTGGCACTTTGTTGACCTGGTATGGGTATTTGTATTCACTTGTTTTTACCTGTTCTAGATTCAATCGTTGAACGATCTGATCAGCACTATAGACTGTTAATTGAATTATATATAATATTGCGATTATGGAAAATGCACATGCAACAGCTGCGGCACCTCATGCTCACGACGAGCAACATACTTTTGACAGAAAAGCGATCTGGAAAACTTTCCGGATACTCTTATACATAACTTTAATTGAACTGGTTCTGGCTATTGGATATTATTCAATGTCATTTTCAAATCCTGAACTGATAAAGCATTTGCTGAATGGCATATTCATTGTGCTTACGTTAGCTAAAGCATTCTTTATTATAGCTGAATTCATGCACTTACGTCATGAGATCAGGAATTTGATCCTGAGCATATCTATACCGGCTTTACTGTTCATCTGGTTTATTACTGCCTTTTTGTGGGATGGAAATTCTTACAAGAACCTGCGTAATACCTACGATCGCCATTATATTGAGCAAAGTAAGGTAAAAGCCTTGCCAAAGAAAGAAGCTCATGGACATGGTGAAGAGGAACATAAAGAGAAGACCCAGGAACCCGGTAAATTACATTAATCGCCATTACTGCTAAATGTGATATAAAAAGAACCATCGCTGCTACAGCGGTGGTTCTTTTTTTGAACGAAAGCCAGGTGAAAATGGTTAATGTACAAGGAGTTAGATACAGCTGGATTTCGGCTTTTGCAGTATCGTCAGATTGGGATTACATAAATGTGTTTTATTCTAATAAAAAACAGCGCGTTATTGCCTCGTGAGGTAACTTTGCGCAGCAAAAGAAAAAAATCGTGAGTCAGAAAGCATTATTAGCCCTGTGTATTGCCATTATATTACCGCTTCTCAGTTACTTTATTGTAAAGGGGGTGAGCCGTGATGCTATTCACATGCCGCCACATTACTATCCTGATTACATTGTTGATACGGTAAAAAATGGAAAGCAGGTGAGCGATACCATCTGGCACCAGGTGGCCAATGTTACCCTAAGGAACCAGTTAGGTGATTCCGTGTCGTTGCACGACTTGCGGGGTAAAATTGTGGTAGCCGACTTTTTCTTTACACACTGCCCTTCCATTTGTCCATTTCTTACAAAAAACATGAAAGGCCTGCAGGATGCGCTGAAGGCGAAAGATGTTACCAAAAGAGTAGATACCTCTTTTGTACATTTTTTATCATTCAGTGTAGATCCGGAAAGAGATACGGTAGCGGCCTTGAAAAGATATGCTGGTCATTTTGGCGTAAACTCCGATGTATGGTGGATGCTCACCGGCCCCAAAAAAACTATTTATGATTTTGCGTTGAACGAAGTAAAGCTCGGCCTGCAGGATGGGGAAGGCGTTGATTCAAACTTTATTCATACATCGAAGTTTGTTGTGCTCGACAGAAAGGGCATTGTAAGGGGTTATTATGATGGATTGGATACACTTGCTTTATCGCGGCTGGCAGAGGATATTACCCTGCTGATGCTGGAAAAAGATAAAAACGAAGCTTCGCCGGTTTTAGCACAATTGAAAGGGCTTTGGCCCATTTATATTGCCGTAATTGTGGCTGTTGTGCTGTTTGTTTGGATCACCCGCAAACCTGCTAAAGAACCAAAAATATAATTGTATGCTACCTACCGTACTGGCGAAAAATGATAAAAAGGCCAATTGGCTGATCCTTGTTTTTTCTTTTGTAGTATTTGCTGCAGTTTCATATTTAAGTCGATTTAAACTTGATGTAGACCTCGGTTTTGATGTGCATGTATTTGCAAAATTCAATGCCATTATTAATTCATTGGTAAGTTTGTTATTGCTGGCCGGGTTAATGGTGGTGAAACAAGGGAGATACCTGCTGCATAAACGAATAATGCTTACTGCATTGGTATTATCGGTTATTTTCCTGCTCTCTTACATCTGCCATCATTTGTTTGCTGGTGACACTATATTTGGCGATTTGGACCACAGTGGAAAGTTAAATGATGTTGAAAGAGAGCTAGCTGGTTCAAAAAGAACATTATACTATATTATTCTTGCCACCCATATTCCATTGGCTGGTATTATTCTGCCTTTTATATTATATACTGCTTATAGAGCGTTAATTGGTGAGTGGCCAAAACATGTTAAACTTGCCCGTATTACCTGGCCCGTTTGGTTATATGTTTCGGTAACCGGCGTTCTGGTTTATCTGTTGATAAGCCCTTATTATTAACAACTCACCATTCACCATGCAACAGTCCAATGCCTTTAATCAGTTAAGGATCATTCATATTGCCGTACTCATTAGCATGGTTATGTTTAATGTGGTCGCCGCTCTTGTAATGACGCTACAAGGGGGTATTGCTTTAGTGGATGAATCGTTTCAACGAACTTTGCAGGTAGTTTGTATAGGTCTTTCTGCCTTGTTTATTATTCTCGGATTTAAAGTATTTAAGAAGAAGATATTTGCTGCCCGGAACAGCCTTGAACCAGGCGAGAAAAGAATAGAAATGTACCGCTCTGCATGTATTGGATGGTGGGCAATGATAGAGGGGCCGGGAATAGTAGCAGCTGTTGGTTTTATATTATCAGGCAATTATGCATTTTTTGCGTTGGCCATTGTTCATTTATTGATCTTGCTGGCATTTGCACCACGCAAGGCAAACATTATTCTATTCCTGAACCTGAGTAGTGAAGAGGTAGGGCGGTTGGAAGGAACAGGAAATAAGAAATGAATTAGAAATTAGGAATGAGGAAGTGGAATACAGAATATCGAATATACAATGTTGAATGAAGAAGGGGAATACCGTTACAGATATTCAGCTTTAATTGCGAGAAGCGTGTAGCTGTATTTCTATTTCACCATTCACGATTGACCATTCACAATAATATTTTCATAGATGAAGCAATTAGTTTGTATCACCCCCGGCCAGCTCGAATACCAGGATGCGCAGGTGCCGGTTGCTCCGGAAAAACATTCTTTACTTAGAATAAAGCGTATAGGCATTTGCGGAACCGACCTGCATGCCTTTGAAGGCACACAGCCATTTTTTAATTATCCCCGGATTTTAGGACATGAGCTGGCAGCGGAATATGTGTCGGGCGGTGCGCCGGGTTTTAAACCGGGCGAAGCGGTTACTATCATTCCTTATTTCAATTGCGGAAAATGTATTGCCTGCCGCAGCGGCAAACCTAATTGTTGCACCAGCATCAATGTATGCGGCGTGCATGTTGATGGCGGCATGCGTGAATACCTGGTTGTTCCAACCTATTCATTGCTGCATGGCGATGGATTAAGCTTTGATGATCTGGCCCTGGTAGAACCGCTGGCGATTGGTGCGCATGGCGTACGTAGAGCGAGTGTGCAACCCGGAGAATATGTGCTGGTCATTGGCGCAGGTCCTATCGGCTTGGGTATTATGGAATTTGCCCGTATAGCCGGTGGTCATGTTATTGCCATGGATATTAATGAGCAACGGTTAGCCTTTTGCCGTGAAAAACTGCAGGTGGCACATACCATCAATGCAGCTACTGATAATGTAATGCAACGCTTGCAGGAAATTACCGGCAATGATATGCCTACAGTGGTAATAGACGCTACCGGAAGTTTAAAAGCGATCAATAATGCATTTCAGTATATGGCGCATGGAGCGCGGTATGTGTTGGTAGGTTTGCAAAAGAATGAAATAAGCTTTTCACATCCTGAGTTCCATAAACGCGAAGCCACATTAATGAGCAGCCGGAATGCCACCAGGGAAGATTTTGACCTGGTAATGCAGAGTATGAAGAAAGGGTTGGTAAATCCTGCTACCTATATTACCCACCGGGTATTGTTCAATAATATAAAAAATGAATTCGCCAGTTGGCTGAAACCGGAGACGGGAGTGATAAAGGCAATGGTTGAATTGTAGGTTAGTGGATAAAGGCAGTAATGTTGAATATTGAATATTCAATGTTAAATGTAGAAGTGGAATACAGGGAAATGAGAAATGAAGAATAAGGAACAGAGAAATGAAAAAGGAGATACAGAAATCCCGATAGTCGTAAACCCGTAAACCCTTTCACGTTGGCCGGCTCAAATCAACTCAGTGGAAGGATCCCAGAACAGATTTTTAAAATCAACTATAATATCATTTTTCACCTTAACGCCTTCTTTCTTTAGCAAGGCCTCCATTTTAGAAGGCGGGTTAAAATGATGCTTACCACTTAACATGCCATTACGGTTTACTACGCGGTGTGCAGGCACTTTGGGTTTTGCCGAACCGGCTGCATGCATAGCCCAACCCACCATACGGGCCGATAGTTTTGTGCCCAGGCAGGCCGCAATGGCGCCGTAAGAAGTAACCCGTCCTTTGGGGATCTGGCGGGCTACGTCAAAAACCAGTTCAAAAAAGGAGTTGTCTTTTTTGCCCGAAGGGTTTACTGTAGTTAGTTTTTCTCTGGCAGAACTACTGTTTTTTTTGCGTGGTGCCATCTTGTTTATGTTGATTGATAAGCTGGCTTCTTCGGGGCTCCGATACGTTTACATATTCAAAAGGACAATGCCGGCATCCATTTCCACAACAATAGCCTCTTTCGAGGTGGTATTGTGCCGTAAGCACCATAAACCCCTGCTCGTTATAGTAAAAATCAACTCCTTCTATCAGATTCTTCTTCAAGCAATAAAAGTTTTAAAGCGCTTTCTTTATCAGGTAATGGCGTTGCCGGCAACATGAATTGTAAATAATGCACTTTGTTGCTTTGCGCAATATCCAGACTTTCGTAATGCGTTTTAATTTGTAACACGTCGCTTACCTTTTCTTCAGCATATACATTTTCGATGTCCTGTATCACTGGCAGATCATACAACTCAATAACCCATTTGGTAAACCGGTACAGACTGGGCGAATCGGTTTTCAGATGAATATAACCACCCGGACGCATTATTTGTTGATACCACCGCAGGAATTTAGGGTGAGTCAATCTTCTCCTGGCCTTGGAAGTCCTTAATTGCGGATCTGGGAACGTAAGCCATATTTCCGATACCTCACCCGGGCTAAAATAAGCACCAATACGATCTATCTGGGTGCGCAGGAAGCCAACATTGGTTAAGTTTTCCTGCAGGGCCTTTTTGGCGCCTACCCAAATGCGGTGTCCTTTCACGTCAACACCCAGGAAGTTCCGTTCAGGAAATAGCCGGCCCAGTCCCAACGCGTATTCACCTTTGCCACAGGCCAATTCGAGGGTAATGGGGTTATCGTTTTTAAAAAAGGTTTTCCAGTTGCCCGGCATGTTTTCCGGGTATTGCAGCACATTGGGGAATGTGAGCACTTCTGCAAAGCGGTGTAATTTTTTCTGGCCCATGAAGCGGCAAAAATAGGCGAGAAAATGACAATTGGGTTCGCAGAATGGAAATTTTGAATAAGAAGGAGGAAAGCAGGAACGTATATATATAAATGAAAAACCCTTCCAGATACGATCGGGAAGGGCAATTTATTCGCTGTAGAGGGAGGATTCGAACCTCCACGGGGCAGTTAGCCATGGCGCAATTCTGTGGTGGTCAACCCCAGTCGATCTAATTGCTTAAACCGGCATTACACCACGTTTATCCCGAACTCCCCACCCCCGAGACAAGAGGGCATGTCTGCCAAGTTTCATCACTCCACAAGGTAAAAACGTGTAAAAAGCTGCTGTAGGAGAAGGATTCGAACCTCCACGGGGTTGTTAGCTACGCCATAAGCGCAATTTGTCCTTTTTTCCCCACCCTCGAGACAAGAGGGCATGTCTGCCAAGTTTCATCACCCCACAGTATTTATCGCTGTTTAAAGAGCTATTTCATAGCAATATTAAAGAAATACCCAGTATTGTTGTAAATTATTCAAGAAAAATTTTGAAAGTTTCGATAATATATAAATATTTGCACGTTTACTTGAAATTCGTAAAAAAACGATTGCGAAAATGGCAGCTAA
The DNA here is from genome assembly GCA_036379015.1 of Niastella sp. GTDB lineage: Bacteria > Bacteroidota > Bacteroidia > Chitinophagales > Chitinophagaceae > Niastella. Next base: position 10,914 of record DASUVL010000600.1, on the reverse strand, counting down.
ATTGAATTTAGATAAACTAGACTTGCAGATAATCCATGAGATGATGGATAATGCAGAAATTTCCTATGCTGATCTGGGTAAGAAGTTATTCGTTTCAGGAGGTACCATCCATGTTCGGATAAAAAAATTGCAGGAAGCAGGGATAGTCAAAGGTACAAAATTAAATGTGGACCTAAAACAGCTCGGATATGACGTCATTGCGTTTATTGGCATATATCTTGAGAAAAGCTCCCTGTATGATTCCGTAGCCAAAGAACTGCAGCGTATCCCCGAAATTGTACGATTGAATTATACGACAGGTAATTACAGCATGTTTGCTGAAATAGTATGTAAAGATATTAATCAATTACGGTTTGTATTACACGATGAGTTACAGAAGATAAAGGGAATAGAACGAACAGAAACGTTTATTTCCCTGGAAGAAAGTTTCAGCCGTAATGTGCAGGTTTTTACACCTTAATAATAATATTTTCAGCGTTTCTGTTATGCACAAAAGATTTGTTTGAGCGTTTAGAAAATGTATTTTTCAATAAATTATCTTTACCTATTATGAAAAAGATTATCCTACTTGGTTTGACCGTGTTTCTTGTGCTCGCAGTAACAATTAGTTGTAAAAAGAAAAAAGACGGTGGCAATAATGATAGATGCGGTGAAACTGAAATAAAAGTAATAACTATTCCTGCCAATGGTACTGTAGATCCTCCATCTCCTGCCTCTACCTCCTTTCCTTTAGTCGTAAATCTTGAGGCTACGCCGGTATCGGGTGTTACAATAACAGTATCAGCAAAAGCCGAAACAGGCAATTCAACGCCTTATTTTACCGAAACCCGTGAGAATGTTACGGGGTCTAATAAATTTCAAATTACAAGTACACCTGCTGGTACATCTTGCATTGTAGATATCACCGTGACATCTAAAACCTGTAATACCAATCAGTGGAAAGGTAGCTACCGGTATTCAACAAAATAAAAAATTGTTACAAGTTGCAAGTTTCAAGTTACAAAGCAAAACCTGTAACATGGAACTTGTAACCTGAAACCTGTTATTCTTTCACCTGAAGTGCATCCCGTAAGCCATTGCCCAGCATGTTAAAGGCCAGCACCAGTATCATAATGGCAAAGCCGGGCGCCAATGCCAACATAGGATTGTGTGTAATAATAAAATTGTAGTTTTCTTTGATCATTAGTCCCCAGCTTGGCTGCGGTGGCTGAACACCTACACCAAGAAAACTTAAGCCTGCCTCAATTACAATAGCAGAGGCAAAATTAGAAGCAGCCACTACCATTACCGGTCCCATTACATTAGGCAGCACATGCCGTAATATAATGCGGGTATGCGAAAAACCAAGTGCTTTTGCCGCTTCTACATATTCCAGTTCCCGCACACTTAATACCTGCCCGCGTATAAGACGGGCCACACTCACCCACATGGTTAAACCAATGGCCACAAAAACCTGCCAGAAACCTTTACCCAATACCAGTGTAATTGCAAATACAAGCAGTAGGGTGGGTATGCTCCATATTACATTGATAAACCACATAATGCCATCATCGGCACGTCCTCTGAAATAGCCGGCCAGGGCGCCCAGGAATACGCCAATGCTTAATGAAATAAGTACGGTAACCAGGCCAACACCCAGACTTACCCGTACGCCAACCAATAATCTGCTTAATATATCGCGACCGTATTTATCGGTTCCCAGGCGGAATTTAATAGTGGTAAATTTATAGGAGCCTGACGATCCCCCTTCCTGCCATTTCGTTTTTGAAATTGGTAAGGCAACGCTCTCCGTAATACCTTCATCAATATATTTCTGAATGATCAAACTATCATTTTTCTGTTGGTAACTATGAACGGGTATGTATTGGTATTTATCTTCTTCGCCAAAGAACAATCGCTCAAAAAAAGGAGTGGACCTTACTTTCCGCTCGCGAGGTAGTTGAAGGAAAAGCTGGGTATAACCAGGTTGCTGACCGCCTATTTCCACCACCATTCTGTTCGCATTGGGCGAGCCATCCGGAGCCAGTAAATAAGCAAACACAGCTACCAGTATGGCCAGAACGATTATGGTTATTCCAATCAGAGCGCCTTTGTTTCGTTTAAGTCGCCGCCAGGTTGTTCTTGTGGTGGCAGTAGCCATCAGTGAAATATTTTTTAGATTGCTGATTTCGTGATTTTGGGATTTAAATCTCTAAATCACAAAATCTCTAAATTCCGAAATTACTTATTGATGCGACGTCCCTTCCACTCATAATGTCCAAATTTACCCAGCCAGCCTGCAATGATGGTATAACCAATATGCAGGGGTTGTAAAAAAGGAAAATACTTCATTAACTTTTGCTGGCCAAAAAAGATAGCTACTGAATTTACAAATGGAAATTCAATTAATACTTTTGCCAGTAATAAAAGCAATACGAGCCATAGCCAGGTATTATTCCAGAACGATGCAACCGCACCTGCCAGAAAGCAAACGTTTAACAGGTACACAAGCAATAACACCCAGAATATTCGCTTGTCATCGTACCGGTCGGCCTTACTGGCCCAGCGAATACGCTGATGAAAAAATTGTTTCCAGTTTGCAGCCGGTTCTGTAGTTACAATAGCCAACCGGTTTTTAAGGTAATACACCTGGTTGGGATATTGTTTGAAAATTTTATGCATCAACAACATATCATCGCCCGATGCAATTGTATCAATATTATTAAAACCATCTACTTCATAAAATGCCGATCTTTCATAGGCCAGGTTGGCACCATTGCACATAGAGTGAAACCGCTTGTATACCGATGCGGCTGTAATGCCCTGCAGGGTTAAGAAATCAAGCGTTTGAAAAACAGCTAGTAAAGATGATTGATTATAATAGGTGACCGGCGCTGCGATAAATTTGGCTTCATTGGCTTCATAGAACAATGCAATGGTTTGCAGCCAGAGCGGGGTAAAACGGCAATCTGCATCTGTAGTAACGATCAATTTTCCTGCTGCTGCATGGATGCCGGTTTCAATGGATTTTTTTTTATAAGAAGCAATTGCACTTGTGTTATCAACATATTCGTTTAACTGAAGTGATTTTAACTGCAGCTGTTCAAAACGCAGCTCCTGCAGCAATGCCCAGGTCCCGTCGGTTGAATGATCGTCGATAATAATTACTTCATATAATTCTTTGGGATATTGCTGGTCTTGCAGTGATTGCAGCAGCGATTGAATATTCTTTTCTTCATTGCGTGCGGCTATAATTACCGAAATAAATACCGATGCCTGCTTTTCGGGCAAAACAAATTCGGGAAGTTTATTCCATGCATTATGATAATAGGCTATCAGTACTGCATAGACCACCATGAGTATGAAAAACAGGAAAAAGAAAAGTGGCATCATTCAATTATTGGATTTGGCTGTATATTTTATGATTGTATCAATTGTATTATCTGATTGACATTTTTTTCCTGTAATACCTGGTGCCCCGTCTTAATTATATGCAACGTACAGAAAGATTCAATACCTGTGCGAAATTTTTCTCCCCGTTCATGCCGGATTATGCGGTCGTATTGCCCATACAATAAACGAACAGGCAACTCCCGTGCACGAATGATCTTTTTTATAAATGCAAGATCCGGTTTAATAGCACGCATGCAGGTCCAGCGTTCATATAACAACTTGCGAACAGTGGTGTCATGAATATAATAGCGGGTGAATTTTAATATACTTTGGTTGATCAGCTTTAGCTGGTTGCCGGCTTGTAACAAGGAAAAGAACCAGCCCGGATGTTTCATGGTATAACCAAATAAGCGGTTACCAATTTGAGTTTGTGTAGCCAGCCAGTACCAGAAATTAATTTTCAATCCATCGGGTGCCAGTAATATTAATTTTTCAATATGATCGGGAATATGCTGCAATAATTGTAACGCTACTCTTCCGCCCATGCTAAAACCCAGCAGGGTTATTTTATTAGCGCCCTCGCCGTGTTTTGTTTGCAACGCTTCTATGATAGCCAGCAGATCGGAAACAGAAAATGAAAGCCCTTCGTGCCATTGCGTTTTCCCGTGGAATGGAAGATCGATGGCAATAACGGTATACTCCGGGGAAATATATTGTTCCAGAAAATGAAACGATAATTTTGATTCACCATAGCCATGCAAGCACAATAGTATTTTTTGTCCGGTACCAAACCAGCAATAATGTAATTGGGAAGACCGGTATGGAAGATAAGCAGTTTGCATGGAACCTAAAATTACCTACAATATTAAGTATTAACTTGACGATCACCGGCTTGTGCCACTAACAAATATTTGCCCCGTAAAAGTTGTAGAAATGACGGGAAAAGACTAGATTTGGATAGTTGTATAAACAACTATATGTCAAACAACCAATTCAAGCGAGGCGAATTATACAGTTTTATTACGGGAAAAGCATCGACGGCTATTGCCCGGCGGCTGCAAAAAAAGTTCAATACGGCCAATCTTAATTTAACTATTGAGCAATGGAGCGTGTTATATCACTTATGGAAGCAGGATGGCATTAGTCAGCAGGAATTGTGTAACGCTTCTTATAGGGATAAACCCAGCATTACCCGGTTGGTAGATAACCTGGAGAAACTCCAACTGGTAAAACGGGTACCATCAGAATCGGACCGCCGGATGAACATGATCTATTTAACCAAACAGGCGCAGAAGTTGCAGGATCAAACCATGGAACTGGCCAATGAAACCCTGAACGAAGCCCTGGAAGGCGTATCACCCGAACGGATAGATGTTTGCCGGGAAGTTCTGCAGATTGTATATGATAATTTGAAATAGGTTAATAAGTTGACGAGTTGATAAGTTAACAGGTTAGCAAATGAGCAGCATATAGGAAATAGGCGGAAAGGAGCAGGAAGTAAGCATTAGGAGGCAGGGATTTATTTAATCCGCCAGCTGGCAGACCGTTTCACGTTTGCCGTTTCACTTTTTATAACGATTGCAACAACATTTACCCAACATAAACACATTTTTTTATGAGCACCACCACACAACAAAAAAATATACTCAAAGGCGGTGAATGGCTGATCAAGGAGAGTTCTCCCTTTGAGACCTTTATTCCTGAAGATTTTTCTGAAGAGCAGCAAATGGTAAAAGACATGTGCGCTTCTTTCCTGGATACGGAAGTAATGCCTATTCTTGAACGTATCGATAAACTGGAGCCTGGCCTTATGCCGTCGCTGGTTACCAAAGCCGGCGAACAGGGATTATTGGGCGCTTCCATTCCTGAACAATATGGTGGGTTGGGTAAAGATTTTATCACTTCTAACCTGGTAGGTGAAGGATTGGGCGGCGGCTTTTCTTTCTCCGTAGCCGTGTCGGCCCATATGGGTATTGGCACATTGCCTATTTTATATTTCGGGAACGACCAACAAAAAGAAAAATACATCCCCAAGCTGGCTACCGGCGAATGGAAGGGCGCCTACGGCCTTACAGAGCCCAATAGCGGCAGCGACGCACTTAGTGCCAAGACAACAGCCAAATTGAGTGATGATGGAAAATATTACCTCTTAAACGGGCAGAAGTGCTGGATCACCAATGGCGGTTTTGCCGATGTATACACTGTTTTTGCTAAAATAGACGGCGATAAGTTCTCTGCATTTATCGTTGAAAGAGGTTTTGAAGGATTTACCCAGGGCGCCGAAGAACATAAAATGGGTATTAAGGGCTCTTCCACAGTTCAGTTATATTTCCAGGATTGTAAAGTGCCGGTTGAAAACCTGCTGGGTGAAGTTGGAAAGGGACATATCATTGCCTTTAACATCCTTAATATCGGTCGCTTAAAATTATGTGCAGCTGCACTGGGTGGAGCTAAACGGGCAACTACCACTACCATTCAATACGCCAATACCCGCGAGCAGTTTAAGACGCCTATCGCTTCTTTTGGCGCTATTAAGAATAAATTGGCCGAAATGGCCATTGCCATGTGGGTATGCGAAAGCGCTTTATACCGTACGGCCAAATGGATTGATGATAAAGAACATGAACTGCTGGGCGCCGGCAAACCATTTAACGAAGCTGTGCTGGGTGGCGCCGAAGAGTATGCCATTGAATGCGCTATATTAAAAGTATTTGGCAGCGAAACACTGGATTTTGTAGCCGATGAAGGGGTGCAAATACACGGTGGCAATGGGTTTAGCGATGAATATGTTATTTCCAAAGCATATCGCGATAGCCGTATTAATCGCATCTATGAAGGCACCAATGAAATTAATCGCCTGTTAACGGTTGATATGGTATTGAAACGCGCCATGAAAGGACGTTTAGACCTGATGACATCGGCGATGAATGTGCAAAAAGAATTGATGAGTATCCCTGATTTTGGCAGCGATGATGAAGAGGCTTTCGCCAAAGAGAAAAAAATAATCGCCAATTTTAAAAAGGCAATTTTGTTGACGGCAGGTGGCGCAGTACAAAAGCTGATGATGAAATTAGAGGAGGAGCAGGAAGTACTGATGCATATTGCCGACATGGCTATTCAAACCTTTGCGGCTGAAAGCGCCCTGTTACGGGTTATGAAGCTGGCTGAACGCAAAGGCGAAGCAGCCGTTGCATACGAACTGGATATAACCAGAACCTGGTTATATGATGCCGCCGACATTATTAACAAACATGGCAAAGATGCCATTAATGCCTTTGCCGACGGCGATGAACAACGTATGATGTTATTGGGATTAAAGCGCTTTACAAAGGTTGAACCTTTTAATAGCAAAGATGCCAAACGTCGTATTGCTGCAAAACTGATTAGCGATAACCGATATCCGCTTTAGCCCTGAGCGAAAGCCGAAGGGTCGACGGGTTCATCAGGATAATATACTATAAACCTTTTGCCGCTAGCCTTCGTCTAACTTCGGTCGCTTGCGCCAAAGCTTTTGCGACGGAGCACGAAGCAAGGCAGAAGGTTTTTTTATTGAACTTCCTCGCCTTCTCCCTCATCAGTTTTAAAAGCGGCACGGGCCAGCAGTAAAAATCCGGCTGTTGCCATAAGTATAAAACAGGTGTGCGATACTTTATCAATATAGCCAGTGCTGGTCATCATAATAGCCATAGAAGTAATTACAGCCAGAAGACATACGATAAATAAACTGTTAACTAGGGGTACGATTTGCATAGGGTTTAATTTTATGACACAAATATTCAGATTCAATATAATAACTGCCATGCAATTATTATAACTTTTGTCCATAATCAGGCAGGTTTTGTAGAAAATCTAAGGGTTTGTACTTGAAAATAGTAGCAAATTGACGGCCGCCCTGCAGTTTCTGAACAGTTACAGGCCCGGGCAAAAGCGGCCAAATGCTAATCCCTCACTATTTTTCGGTTATTTTTGCCGCCATGAACTGGCAACAACTTTACAGCACCAAACGAAGCGGTTCTGAGCATAAAACAGCTTACACCGATGCCATCCGCACCTCTTTTTTGCGCGATTACGATCGTCTGATATTTTCGTCTGCATTCAGACGGCTGCAAAATAAAACACAGGTGTTTCCATTGCCGGGGCCGGTATTTGTGCATAACCGGTTAACGCATAGTTTGGAAGTGGCTTCCGTGGGCCGTTCATTGGGCAAAGCTGTAGGCGACGCCATTGCTCAAAAATATCCCGATGAGAATGACAACTTCCAGGAATTCTATAAATACGAATTGCCTTCCGTGATTGCAGCCGGTTGCCTGGCGCATGATATTGGAAATCCGCCATTCGGCCATTCGGGTGAGGATGCTATTCGTACTTTTTTCAGAGAATTGACAGGCACAGAAAAGCAACAGTTCACAGAGCTGCTGAGCGAAAACCAGCAACGCGATTTTCTTTTTTTTGAAGGAAACGCCAATGCTTTTCGCACCCTTGCACATAGCTTTAATGAAAAAACACCAGGAGGTTTTCGCTTAACCTATGCTACGCTTGCTTCTATCATTAAATACCCATCTGATTCTATAAATGGCTTTAATAAGCAACAACTGGTCACCAAAAAATCAGGATTCTTTGATTCTGAAATTGCGACCTATAAACATATTGCAAAGGATCTGGGCATACCGCAACTGCACGAAACTAAAAACATCTTTGCCCGCCACCCTTTTGTATTCCTCGTAGAAGCAGCCGATGATATTTGCTACCGCATCATTGATTTCGAAGATGCTCATCGACTGAACATTATTTCTATTGAAACTATTAAAGATCTTTTCCTGGAATTCTTTAATAATGAAGAAGGCTACGACGCCCGCGAAAGAGTTGAGCAGGTGTTTTATGAGATCAATGACCACAACCAGCGGGTACAGTTTTTACGCGCCAAGTTGATCAATCTGTTACTCAATCGCGTTACCAATGTGTTTATGCAAAATGAAGAGGCCTTGTTACAAGGGACTTTGCAAAAATCATTGATCGATTATTTGCCCGAATCAGAAAAGCAATTGATCAAAAGGATCGATGCTTTTTCCATTGAGCATATTTATAATCACCGGTCTGTAGTAGAAATTGAAATTGCCGGTTATAATGTAATAGGCGGATTGTTAAAAGAGTTTTTTGCCGCAGTCATTAACCCCCAGTCGGCTAAATCGCAGAAACTGCTTCAACTGATATCACAACAATTTATAATTACAGGCGAGCGGAATAAGTTGTACAACGATATTCAATCGGTTGTTGACTTTATTGCCGGCATGACCGATCTGTATGCCGTGGACGTATATCGTAAGATCACCGGCATTGCATTTCCACAGATACGATAATACAATCGTGAAACGGTTCGCCAGCTGGCGGATGAAACGGCAAACCCGTCTCTAATTCTTAGTTCAAAATAAAGCAAAAAGGTCCCGCCTCACGACGGGACCTTTTTTATGCAGAAACAGTTTAATTAGTTCAATTTTTCCAGGTGCATATCAATACGCTTATCCTTTTTGAAATACTCAAGGATCATTACCGAACCAGTTTTGGCTGGCAAAATGCGCATGCTGCTTGAAGATGTTTTCAGGTTGATCTTATCAGTAGTAATGTTGTTGTTGTAATAAGAAATAGCATTAAAGGTTAACCCTTTATAATCTTTTGATCTTACATAATCAGTATAACCAACCGAGAAGGTGCTGTGTGTTTTATCGGTTTGTGAAAATGCATAATCGAACCCATCATATATGTATTTGATCATCAACGCCAGGGTTGGCGCGCCTAAAAACTCTGAACCCGACTGAAGCTCAATGCTGTTGCTGTTCTTATCATAGATCTGTGCATTGGTTATATCAAATTTGTTGTTGAACTGAAGCAATAGCATGTCAGTTATTTTCATTTTCATAGTGCTGGCGCCGCCGCCACCACCGGTTAAAACCTTGCTTGCAATACCGAACGCACTGGCTACTTTTTTGTACCCTTCGCCAACGGCAAAGATCTTACCGTCTTCAGTTTGAATGATCTTGTGAAAATAAATATAGCCCAGTTCATCAACGCGTCCGCGGCTGTCAACTTTCAGGTGTTTGCTAATTTCACCGTCCCATGAATTGTACTTCGATGCAACAATTTTCCCACTGTTATTCATCACCCAAACACCAAGACCAAGGCTTTTATCCCTCATGGCGCGGTCATCCTTATCAAAATAGGGCCCCATTAACATAAACTGACTGCTGTTTCTAATAGTAGCGATGTTCATAGGGAAGAAATTGTATTTCTCCTGGTTGTTGGTCTCAAATTCAAATGCTTTTTTGCCATTATGCAGGTAAATACCCATTATCCAAGACTTTATTTTGCCTGATAATAATCTTTCCTTTTTATTGACTTCAAATATGGCTACACTGTCGCTGGCGCCCAGGTATTGTGCAGCGGCCCATTTGCCTTCATCTTCCGGCGTGAAAGTCCATTGTTTTTTCTTATCGGTTTGGTAAAAGCTTACTTCATAAGAATACCTGCCGTCATCACGAACAGGAATGGCGGTAATAAAGCCCCGGTCTTCAATGCTGAACAGGCCTTTGTTTTGCGTTTCTTCCGTATTTTGGGCAAATGTTTGATCAATATAGTTCTTCGTTTTATTATCAATGGGTCGTTGATAACTGAACTTTTGTTTACCATCGATCGCATACACGCGATAGTCAAGTTGTTTCTGGTCTTTATCGTAAAACATAAACATAATGTCAGAACCGTTGTACGATGATTCCATCAAAACTATGTTCTTTGAGTCGATGAACTTGATGTCTTTTACCTTGTTAACATTTTCGTCCAGGATCTGTAAGGTGTATTCATTGGTTTTTTTATCAACCTTGTCTGATTGATAAAATAAAAAATACCCTTTTATTTCTTCATTGGCAATAATGGACCCGGAGTTGCGGAGGTACACCGATTTAATATTTTCGATGCTGAGTTTTGACTGACCAATGCTGTTTTGCTGCAATGCTACAAGGGCGATCAGCAGCAAAATGCTTAGATGATTCTTCATGTTTAAATAGTGATGTTTAAAGGTTTTGGAAAAAGTTAAAAACGATATTTCCCGGAAGGGAACTGTTTTTTATATATTTCAATCAATTGTTGTTTTTCTTCGGGCTTATTGAAATTGGCTTTACTTTCAATAAGGGCTGCCAAGAAGTCTTCGTTTGTCAACAGGTTACTTTGCTGCTGTAAAAAATAATAGCTGAAAGCGCCCAGATCTGTTAATCGTACTCTTTGAATAAACTCAAGCAGGCTGTTATAATTTTTGTCATTATAAGGCGAAGGTATATCCGTAACCTGGCTTAACGTATGGTTCTTTTGGGCAGTATACAGCTTGTTAATACACCGGCCGGTGTTGGTAATAAGATATGCATTGGTGGGTTGAACCTGCAACAATTGTAAAGTAAAATACAAGCTTCTTGCAACATTGTCTGACCGGTAACAAAAATCAATGATCTCATAGTCAAAATCAAACTGCAGCTGCCTGAATTGTTTTTCATTAATTAC
>DASUVL010000599.1:0-2495 GCA_036379015.1 Niastella sp. | reverse complement strand
TAACGATTAAAATTGCCTTAAAGTATGAAAAAACAACTCGGCGCCATGGCGCTCGTGATCCTTTTTGCCAGTTGCCTAAAGGTTTCAGAACAACCTCCTACCACATCAGCCTCCGAAGGCCTTGCTGAACAATCAGAAAACACACTATCTACCGTTGCTGCTGTCAACACCACTGTAACTACTGAATCTGCATTAAAAACCGCTGTAGCCAATGCCAGGGCAGGTGATATTATTACCATCAGCGGTACAATTAATTTAACCAGTACCCTGCAATTGCTGAACAGTGGTACCTCCAGCTCAAAGATCAACCTAACAGGTGGCACCCTCAATGGCTCCGGTGTTTCATCGGGCTGGGTGGTAAAATGTAACGGAAGCTACTGGAACATTACTAACATGACTATTAGGAACGGACCGGATGCCGGCCTGGTTTTCCAAACTGGTGGTTACAATTATGTGTCTAATGTAACAGCAACCGGTAATCACGATTCAGGCATCCAGATCTACAACGGGTCGCATCACAACAATGTTGTAAACTGCAGATCCAATGAAAACTATGATACACAAAATGCCGGTGAAAATGCCGATGGTTTTGCCTGCAAATTATCTGGCGGCGCCGGCAACAAGTTCACAAGTTGCACTGCCAATCATAACTCGGATGATGGCTGGGACCTGTACGGACAACCTTCTTCAGTTACTATTACAGGTTGCACAGCTACTAACCATGGCTATGGTAGCAATGGCGATGGCAACGGATTTAAACTGGGAAGCGCCGGACAAAACGTACCCCATACCGTTACCAATTGCACAGCTAACAACAACAAAGCCTGGGGCTATGATGGTAATGGGAATACCGGTCACATCACAATCACCGGAAGCGGTGGCTCCGGTAACGGAAAAGGATTATTTACGCGGATATATTAGTATACTGGGTCCCCACTTTCGTGGGGATCTTTTTTTTACGTGATCCAGGGTTTAATAAGATACAGTTTATGGTTTGTAGTTTGTGGTTCTTTACATTCCTACCTCGCTAACGTATTCACCATTCACCATTGACCATTCACCATCTATTGACCACCTGCGTGCTGCAGCAGTTTAATGACCTCAGCATCCCCGGCTCTTTTGGCATGATCTAATGCCGTTTCCCCATTCTCATCTTTAATAGTCTGGTCTGCGTTGGCAGCCAGCAATACTTTCACTACCCCGGCATGCCGGTTGCGGCAGGCAGCCATCAATGCAGTAGTTTTATAGGTTGTTATGGCATTAACCAATGCGCCATTATCTATTAATAATTTTGCCAGGTCAGCATAGCCCTTGGTACAAAGCATCATCAATATCGTTTCATGATCCTGCATATTGAAATTCACATCGGCTTTGTGCGCTATCAACAACCTGGCTTCCTCCCGATGATCATTTAAACAGGCATATACAAGCGGCGTTAATTTTTCCTTGCTAACAGCATTTACTATTGCCTTGTGTTTCAGCAACAAGGAAACAATACCGTGAAAACCATAGGTGGCGCTATACATTAAAGGCGTTACGCTGTCTATATTTACGGCATTTACATCCGCCTTATTTTCAATTAATATGCGGGCAACATCTGCATGGCCTTTGGTAGCTACTATTGATAAAGGAGTTTCACCAAACTTATTTTTGTCTTCGGTATGCGCGCCATTTTTTATCAGCAGATGTACAATGTCTTTTTCGTCCAGGTAAGCGGCCATGAACAAGGGAGTACGACCTTCTGCATCTTTCTTATTTATATCAATTCCTTTTTTTAATAAATGATCAACACTGGCAATATCATTTTTAGCAATGGCGTCAAACAGATCATTATCAAACCGACCGCAACCAACCAGCAACAGAAAATGTATAAAAATGAGCGTGGATGTGGTTTTCTTCATTATCCTTATGTTGTGCAATATCTCAGTAATCTACAAAACAATCGGTAATCGAACAATTGCTAATTGTTAACGCTACTCTATTTTGATCAAGGGTATTGTTTCTGTAAATATTTATTATCCAGCGTATAGATATAGCTGCCCGTATCCTGATCGCGATTAAATAAAACAGCCAGTAAAGCGCCTTTGGCATCGTGACGGGCAGCGGTTAACACACTTTGAGAAAAGGTGTAACTTGTGCCTGTTCTTTTCGAAACCTCAAAAAGCAACCTCATGGAATATAAATTAAAAAAACCGGTTCACGGAACTATTGGTACCGTGAAATATCAATGTATTATTGAATGGCGTAATGGACAATTCATTGGCGACGAGCCGGAAAAAAATGGTGGAAAAGATACCGGTCCCGATCCGTATACTTTGTTATTATCATCACTGGCCACCTGCACCCTCATCACTTTGCGGATGTATATTGAAAGAAAAGAATGGAACATTCCGGAGATCAGCGTAAAGACGAACTTATTCCAGACAAAAGAAGGGGATAACATAAATACTTTTATCGACCGGGATATTGTTTTTCCTGCGGGAGTAGAACCGGAG
>DASUVL010000598.1:0-9719 GCA_036379015.1 Niastella sp. | reverse complement strand
CCGTTCCGCGTTTATGCCCGTTTATTTGGCGATGCAGGATATTCCTATAACAAAACATTTACTCAAAATTCCCTCACGAACCGCATGTTGTACACCGGTGGCGTTGGACTTGATATAGTTACTTTCTATGACTTCATTTTGCGGCTCGACTACAGCTTCAACCAATTAGGCCAAAACGGATTATTTTTACACATTAAGAACGATTTTTAACGACAGGTAAATTTTTCAACCGTATAGTATGAAGGTAGCCATTTATAGCCGGGTTATTGATGATGACCAGTATAGCAAGGTGCAGCAATTGCTCGATGAGCTGGCAAAAGAAAATATTCACCCGGTTATTTATAAACCTTTTTTTGAGATGGTGCAGTCGTCGGTACGTTTCTCCGACAAAACCACCGTTTTCTCCGACTCGAACGACTTAACTGATGCGATCGATTTTTTAATAAGTCTGGGTGGAGATGGCACTTTATTAGATACTGTAACGCTGGTTCGTGAAAAAAACATTCCGGTACTGGGTATCAATTTTGGCCGGTTGGGCTTTTTGGCCAGCATAGGCAGTAAAGAATTGCACATTGCGGTACAATCCCTGGTCAAGCGCACAATACTAATAGACAAGCGATCGTTAATTCATTTGGATGCAAGCAAACCATTATTTGGCGATGTTCCTTACGGATTAAATGAATTTGCTATTCATAAAACGGATACATCACCTATGATAAAAATTCACACGTACCTGAATGGTGAATTTTTAAATACATACTGGGCTGATGGCGTGATTGTAGCAACACCTACCGGTTCAACCGGCTATTCATTAAGCTGTAATGGCCCCGTGGTTTTTCCTGAATCCTCCAGTTTCGTCATAACCCCCGTAGCCCCCCATAACCTGAATGTCCGGCCTATTATAGTGCCAGATGATAATATTATATCATTTGAAATAGAAGGGCGCACCGATCATTTCATTTGTGCACTTGATTCCCGGAAAGAACTCGTAGATAAAAAAGTGCAGTTGGCTGTACGCCGTGAATCCTTTACCCTAAGCCTGGTACGACTGAATGAAAACAACTTTTTACAAACCCTGCGTAATAAATTATCATGGGGTTTGGATACCAGGAATTAACCTTTTTAATACAAGAAAATTACCGGCTAATCCGGTTGTTAATGTTAAATTGCGAATTATGAAGAAATTGGTTGTAACAGCACTGATCTTTATTTCCGTACTAAGCGTGCAAGAGGTTACTGCCCAATATGAAAGTATTGTACAGCAAGGTGAGTTTGGCATATCGGCAGGTGGAGCACATTATTTTGGTGACCTGAATACAAGATCAAAATTCAACAGGCCCAAACCAACATTTGGTGTATTTTTTCGTAAACAATTCGGTAACTATACAGCGCTGCGCGTTGCTGCACATTATGCCCGCCTTGGTTATTCAGATGTATACAATACCCAAAACGAATATCAACGCAGACGCAATTTGAGCTTTAACTCTAACATTTTTGAGCTCACCCTGCAAGGCGATTTCAACTTTTTTAAATTTATTCCAGCCGATCCATATTATAACTTCACTCCTTACATAACCCTGGGAGCAGGTATATTCAACTATGATCCCTTTGCCTATCTCAATGGCCAGAAGTATTTTCTTCGTCCACTGGGAACCGAAGGCCAGGGCACGGCTGCCTATCCCGATCGCAAACCCTACAATACGATGGCCCTTTGCTTTCCTATTGGGGTAGGGGTTAAATACGCCCTGAACGATCGTATGAACTTGGGTTTTGAGATTGTATACCGGTATACCACTACCGATTACCTCGACGATGTAAGCAAAACTTACGTTGGAGCCGATAAATTCCCCTCTTTACCCGATGGCAATTCATCAGCGGCCCAATTATTACAGGACCGTTCTTATGAAACCGGCGATATCATTGGTATTGAAGGCAGGCAGCGCGGTTACTCCAAACAAAAGGATGCCTACGTGTTAGCCGAACTTACATTATCGTTTAACCTCACCTCATATCGTTGTCCTACAGCTAATTAATTTAATAGTTTGTTGTTTGTGCCTCGCCCGGATGACCGGGTTTGCCACCGCTTTTTTGAGCGTAGTTTTCTGTTATTTGGTTGCTAATCAGCCGGGAAATTTAATAATTACCCTGGAAGCTGCACTTTAACAACCTCAAACCATAAACTACAAACCATAAACGGCTTTTTTCATACCTTTGTGCCCTTCAAAAAAAGGGTATGCAAAGCCTACGGGATCAAATTGACCTTCAACGACTTCCTCGCCATATAGCAATTATTATGGACGGGAATGGCAGATGGGCCAAAGAACAGGGGCAGGACCGCCTGTATGGCCATTTCCATGGCGTGGAAAGCGTACGTAATATTGTAGAAGGTTGCGCCGAGCTGGGCGTTGAATACCTTACATTATATGCATTCTCTACGGAGAATTGGGATCGCCCGCAGACCGAAGTAACAGGTCTTATTGAGCTATTGGTTGAAACTATTCGCAAGGAAACAGAAACCCTCAATAAGAACAACATAAAACTGCATGTAATAGGCGATGTAAAAATGTTGCCCGAATATGCACAAAAGGAACTGAACGAATCGCTGCAGATAACCAGCCGGAATACAGGATTAAACCTGGTAATGGCCCTTAGCTACAGCAGCCGATGGGAGCTGGTACAGGCTGTACAGCATATAGCCGAAGATGTAAAAGCCGGGAAAATTGATCCTGCAGCCATTACACAAAACACCCTGCAGCAATACCTGGCAACCAGTAATTTTCCCGATCCGGAATTAATGATTCGCACCAGCGGCGAATACCGTATCAGTAACTTCTTATTATATCAATTAGCGTATGCAGAATTGTACTTCACCAATGTTCGTTGGCCCGAGTTTCGTAAAGAGAACCTGTATGAAGCCATCCTGGATTTTCAACGACGTGAAAGGCGTTTTGGTAAAACTGGCGACCAGATACAAAAGGAACCCATAAACGGATAATTACGAATTGGTCATGAATATTTTATGATTCCGTCGATTAGTGTTCTTTTTAACAAACCCTTTTAATAAATCCCCCTTAATTTGCTCCACTTTAAACTCCCCGGAATGCAGCGTTCGTGTACTTTTAGTATTTTTTTACTGGTATTTTCATGCTTAACCGTCGGCTCACTCCGTGCTCAGGTAGTTACCGACACTGTTCCTACGTCAATTGATCCGGAATTAGAAAATATAGGCAACTCAAAAAGTCCAAAAGAATATATTATTGGCGGTATTACAGTTACTGGTACCAAACGGTACGATCAGGCACTGCTTATTTCCATTGCTGGTATTAATGTGGGCGATAAAGTAATGATACCTGGTGGCGATAATTTCAGCAAAGCTATTACCAACCTGTGGAACCAGCACCTTTTTTCGAACGCGCAGATCTTCTTCACCAAGCTCGAAGGCAATAAATTATATATAGAAATACATGTTTCTGAAAGACCAGCCTTATCAAAGTACTTCCTTATAAATATTCGTAAGTCGGAACAGGATGAGCTTAAAGGTAAAGTAGGATTGGTGACCGGCCGGGTAGTGACTGAGAACACCAAACGCACCGCTGAAGAGGCTATTAAAAAATATTATACCGAAAAGGGTTTTCAAAGTGCAATGGTTAATATTGAAGAAAAACAGGACCCTGCACTGCCCAATTCAATTATATTGAACCTGTACATTACAAAAGGCCATAAAGTACGTATCGATAATGTGGATTTTTATGGCAATGAAGAGGTGAGCGGACTGAGGCTGAAAAAGCAATTGAAAGGTACCAAGGAAATGACCAAGATGACCTTGTACCCCACTAAAGAAGCAAGCCCATACGGCGCAAACGAACGACCTTCTTTTAAACAATACCTAAGCCAGGCCGGCTTTTTATCAGTTACCCGCACCAAGGAATTCCTTGATCCATATTTCCGCTTTAAATTATTCAGTTCGGCCAAGTTCAATGCAAAGAAGTACGAAGAGGATAAAGAGAAAGTGCTGGAGTTTTATAACTCGCTGGGTTACCGCGATGCCGCTATTGTTGCCGATACCCAATATTATAATAAGAAGGGAAATCTGAAAATTGATCTTAAGGTAGACGAAGGCCATCGCTATTATTTTGGTGACGTTTCCTGGAAAGGAAATACCAAATACTCAGATTCCATACTTACCATATTATTAGGTATTACTAAAGGAGACATTTATAACCTGGATATCCTTAATAAGAAACTGGGTAAACAAATGTCACAGGAAGGTGGCGATATCAGCAGCCTGTACATGGATGATGGTTATCTTTTCTTCCGTATTGAGCCGGTAGAAACTGCCGTGTATAATGATACCATTGATTTCGAGATCCGCATACAGGAGGGCCCGCAGGCTACTATTAAGAACGTAACTATTTCGGGTAACGAAAAAACAAAAGAGCACGTTATTCGCCGTGAGCTGCGTACGCTGCCCGGTGAAAAATTCAGCCGTCAGGATCTTATCCGTTCACAACGTGAAATTGCACAGTTGAATTTCTTTAACCAGGAGAAAATTGGTATCAACCCGGTGCCTAATCCTGAAGACGGTACTGTGGATATCCATTATAATGTGGAAGAAAAATCATCTGACCAATTGGAGTTAAGTGCCGGTTGGGGTGGTGGTATCGGTTTAACCGGTACGCTGGGTGTTTCGTTCAATAACTTCTCTATTAAAAATATTTTCAATAAAAAGGCGTGGGATCCTTTACCTACTGGTGATGGGCAAAAGTTGAGCATGCGCGTACAATCAAATGGCCGTGCATACCAGTCATACAACTTTTCATTTACCGAGCCCTGGTTAGGTGGTAAGAAAAGGAATTCTTTGACCTTCAGCATGTATAAGAGTGTATTCCGTACTGGTGGTATAGATGCCAGTGGAAGATATTTCTTCAGCGATACCAATCGTTTGAAAAACTTTGGCGCCAGCATTTCACTAGGTAAACAATTAAAATGGCCCGATGACTTTTTTACACTTGTTTATTCTCTCAGCTACACTCAATACAAGCTGCAGAACTATACCCTGTTCACGCAGGATTTCAAAAATGGTACATCCAACAACCTAAGTGTAAAACTGGCGCTTAACCGTAACTCGGCTGGTCCCAATCCTATTTTCCCAACCAGCGGTTCTAACTTTTTGCTGAGTGGTCAGTTTACACCGCCTTATTCTTTATTTAAGGAAAATGTTACCAACCAGGATAGTTATAAATTACCTGAGTTTCATAAATGGCGTTTCAATGCTGAGTGGTTTATTCCTATCGGCAAGGCCATGGGCGCCGACAGAAGCCGTCAATTTGTATTGCGCGCTGCTGCCAAATATGGTTTTATGGGCCGGTACAACAACAAGCTGGACTATTCGCCATTTGAACGTTTTCAGGTGGGCGATGCCGGTTTGGCTAACGGTAGCTATATCCTGGGTTATGATATCATTGCACATCGTGGTTATCCGGTGTATGAAAATTCTGATCCCAAGTTTAACCCCGATCAGCAGAACGCGAGCCGGTTCTTTACCATCTTTAATAAGTATACGCTCGAAATGCGGTATCCCTTCACTACCAATCCAAGCAGCACCATATTTGGTATGGTTTGGTTTGAAGCGGCCAACGGTTGGTTCGACTATAAAACATATGATCCCTTCCGTTTGCGCAGAAGTGCTGGTGTGGGTATGCGTTTCTTCCTGCCTATGTTCGGATTGCTTGGGTTTGACTATGGCGTAGGTTTCGATCGTATTCAAGAAGGCGGACGGTTACGTGATGCAACCCGCTTTACATTCATGTTAGGTTATGAGCCTGAATAGTATTTACCATTCACCCCGTCCGAAT
Source organism: Niastella sp. (assembly GCA_036379015.1). Classification (GTDB taxonomy): domain Bacteria; phylum Bacteroidota; class Bacteroidia; order Chitinophagales; family Chitinophagaceae; genus Niastella. Next base: position 3,864 of record DASUVL010000598.1, on the reverse strand, counting down.
GGATTCATACGGGCGGATATTCACGATACATAAACCTTAAATAGAAACACCATGAAAAAAACAGTATTTATTGCCTGCCTGATGGTGCTCGCCTTTGCTACGCAGGCGCAATATGGACGGTATGCTATTGTAGATACTAAGTACATTCTGGACAAATTGCCTGAATATAAAGAAGCCCAAAAAAAGCTGGATCAATTCAGCGAACAATGGCAAAAAGAGGTTGATACCAAGCAAAGCGCACTTGATAAAATGTATAAGGATTTTGAAGCCGAACAGGTGATGCTGAGTCCTGAATTAAAGAAAAAACGTGAGGATGAACTGTTTGTGAGGGAAAAGGAAGTACGTGACCTGCAACGCAAACGCTTTGGTTTTGAAGGCGATCTGTTCAAGAAACGGCAGGAACTGGTGAAACCCATACAGGATAAGGTATACAACGCAATTCAAAAGCTGGCTGTGAACCGGCAATTGGATTTTATTTTGGATAAAAGTGAAGGAATTACCGTTATCTTTGCCGACCCTAAATTGGATCGTAGTGAGGATATATTGAAAGATCTGGGCGTTAAATAAAACATAAGACAAAAAGAGGGAAGCAACCAACAATAGGTTTTTTTCAACTTAAACTAAAAAATAACCGTCCACCCACAAGCAACAGAAAACTGGCTAAGGGTGCGTAAACAAAATTGAAACTCAATGAAAAAGTTTTTTATCGTAACGTTGTTCGCCCTGGGCCTGGTAGCGGCTAGTGAAGTTCAAGCTCAATTAAAAATCGGATATATCAGTTCACAGGAACTGGTGAGCGTAATGCCTGAAACTAAAAAAGCCGACTCTGCCCTGCAGGATCTACGCAATGCGTTGGTGCAAAGTGCTACCGAAAGACAGAATGGTTTTTATGCTGCTATTGATAAATTTAACAAGGACTCCTCTACGTATACTGCTGCGGTTAAAGCAGTTAAGAAAAGTGAATTAAGTAAGATGGGTCAGGAATTAAGCGGTGAAGAAGAACGCATTCAACAACAATTACAACAACGTCAGCAGGAACTGCTGGGCCCTATCAATAAAAAGGCGTACGAAGCTGTACAAGCTATAGCAAAAGAAAATGGCTATGGTTATATTTTTGAAAAAGAAGCTTTGTTGGTAGCTCCTCCCGGCGATGATATTCTGCCACTGGTTGCCAAAAAACTGAATATCAAATTACCAACACCTGGAAATGCGCCTGCAGCACCTAAGCCCGCTGCCAAACAATAAAAGCATTTCTCTCTTATAAAGTATTGGCCCCGCCGTTGGCGGGGCTTTTTTATTACCCCTGCTCCCAAAAGGGGGTATAAAAATTTTTCCCCCTTTAGGGGGTTAGGGGGTATTTTTGTATATGCTTACTACGCAGCCAATTGGAATATTTGATTCAGGATATGGTGGCCTTACGGTCATGAAAGAGATTGTAAAAAAGTTGCCGCAATACGATTATATATACCTGGGTGATAATGCCCGGTCGCCTTATGGTAACCGATCTTTTGAATCGGTATACCGGTATACGCTGCAATGTGTAGAATGGTTTTTTCAGCAGGGTTGCCCCCTGGTAATTCTGGCCTGTAATACAGCATCGGCAAAAGCGTTGCGGACGATCCAGCAAAATGATCTGCAAAAATTAGCTCCCCAGAACAGGGTATTGGGGGTTATACGACCTACCACAGAGATCATTGGAAGGTTCACCAAATCGCGTAACATAGGTATCCTGGCTACCAATGGAACCGTACAGTCCGGATCATACCTTATTGAGATCGAAAAATTCTTTCCCGATATATCAGTACATCAGGAAGCCTGCCCCATGTGGGTTCCTATTGTTGAGAATAATGAGCATCTGCAACCCGGCGCCGACTATTTTGTAAAGCAACATGTTCAACGTATTATGACTGCTGGTAAAGGCATTGACACCTTGTTGCTGGCTTGTACCCATTACCCGCTGTTGCGTGATAAGATCCTGCAGTTTTTACCTGCGGGTGTAACCCTGGTATCGCAAGGTGAAATAGTAGCTGCCAGTCTGGATGATTACCTGGAACGGCATAACGAGTTGGAAATACGGTGCAGTAAAAATGGCCAGCGCATTTTTTATACTACCGATTCAACGGAAGACTTTGATAACCACGCAAGTATATTTTTTGGCGAACCGGTACACTCAAATCATGTGGACCTGGATAGTAGTATTCCAGTAGCTGACCATATTTATTGAACATTTTTGTAGTTACCGTTTCATACTTCAGTATTCATTCCATACCTTTGCCGTCCTTTCATCCGCTTATGGCGGGCATGGTGGCCTGTCTGCGAAAAACTTGAACCTGATCCGTTCTCCCGGATCATATTTCAAAAGTGTAAAAAAAGAAATTAATTATGAAACGTACATTTCAGCCGCACCGCCGTCGTCGTAAATCCGTTCATGGTTTCCGTAAGCGCATGCAAGACGCAAATGGTCGTAAAGTACTGGCCAGCCGTCGTAAAAAAGGTCGTAGGAAACTAACTGTTTCTGACGAAAGAAAATTGAAATAAACCTACTTAGCACTCCCTTTCACAGGGGTAGTGTATAGTGGTACAGATAACTGATAGCTCCGGTTTGCCCCCGCAAACGGGGCTATTTTTATTTTTGTGAAACCCAGATGGTGAAAAAGTTTACCTTAAAAAAAGTTGAACGGTTAAAACGCCGCAAGGTCATTGAAAAATTGTTCAGTGAGGGTAAGGCTGTTGCCGCATTTCCCATAAGGGTGCAATATAAAAAGGATGACCCCCTTTTATCGGTTGCGCTCCAGGCAGGTTTTAGTGTGAGCAGCCGTAATTTTAAAAAAGCTGTTGACCGTAACCGCATAAAGCGTTTGATGCGCGAAGCGTATCGCCTGCAAAAAGCGCCCCTGGAACAGGCTTTGCAAACAAAACAACAAAAGCTGGCGTTATTCTTAATTTATACCGGCAAAGAGCTTCCCCAATATGCCCTGGTGCGGGAAAAGATAGAGGTCGTATTAAAGAAGTTGCTGCAAACGATACATGCGGTATAAACATAATAACCTGCAAAAATTATATAGTTGTATTTAACCGGCTATGGAATGAAGGTATTACTTCGAATATTAAGTCTCCCGTTTATAGCATTGATCAAACTGTATCAATGGATCATATCTCCAATACTTGGACCTAAATGCCGGTTTACGCCCACCTGTTCCCAATATGCCATTGAAGCATTAAAAAAACACGGTGTATTCAAAGGTTTGTGGCTAACTATTAAACGGTTAGGTCGTTGTCATCCCTGGGGCGGGCATGGGTATGATCCGGTGCCCTGAGGGGAATGTAGAATATTGAATATCCAATTTTCAATGTTGAAGTACTAATAAAAAAATATCGAATGTCAAAGTAGGAACTACTTCAACATTCGACATTCAATATTTATTATTCAATATTGTCTTCTTACTTCTTCATCCGTTCTACCAATTCGTTCAGCGATTCTCTTTTTTGTTTGGCTGTAAAGAATTTATAGATCTCGGGTGCTTTGCCATCTTTATCGGCTTCTACCTTGTAAGGAATATTGTTGTATGGGTTGATCAACTGCGCGTTCAGGTTAGTCGTTAATTTCTTGATGGTTTTGGGTACTATGAAATAGGTCTTCTTTTCATCACTGGCATTTTGACCGTTTATCAGTTGCTGAGTACTATCTATAATGTGCTCCAGTTGTTCGGTACTGATAGAACTGGGCGTGCCGCCATTTCCAAAATTCACCATGTTACCGATCAGGGTATCTGTTTTCAGGTTCAGGATATAAACTCCGGCGTCCGGAACTTCAAAAGAGTTATCACCTTCAGAGCTTTTAACAGTAACAGCTTTATCTTTATC
>DASUVL010000597.1:0-3659 GCA_036379015.1 Niastella sp. | reverse complement strand
TGCGGTACCAGTCGAGCAGGGAATAATACAATCCCAGCTTGATGCCCTGTTTCTTACATTCTTCCGACAGCAATTTCAGAACATCTTTACCGTAGGGCGTATTGGTTATTTTCCAGTCTGAATGTTTAGTATCCCAATTAGAAAAACCATCATGGTGGCGGGTTATGAAAACGAAGTATTTCATGCCGGCATTTTTAGCCGTTGCTACCCATTGCGCTGCATTAAAATCAGCCGGATTAAAAGCATGCAGCAGGCGGCTATAATCAACCACTTTTATATTCCGGTTGTTCATCACCCATTCGCCATCGGCCAGCATGCTCGACAAGCCCCAATGAATGAACATGCCATATTTATCGGCCTGGAACTGGTGCCGGGCCTGCACATTTTGCGCGGCAGGTTTATAATTGCCCGTGTCGGGTTGCGCAAACAGACAACCGGTTATTACAAAAAAGCTGGCGATAGCTACAATGAGGTGTTTCATTGTATGAAAATACGTTTTCTGGTTGTAATTCAAATAAGCTTTAGCGCCAATTCGTTAAGCTGGTTTTACGACGGCCGCCAGGCATTGGTTTGAACAATTTTACCATACATTTGGTTATTACTGGTGAATGGTCAAGCGTCAATGGTCAATAGACCCTGATAGTTGTAGGTTATAACAAAATGGAAATGCATTTTTATTCACCATTCACCATTGACGATTAGCTTGTCACTGGATACTATGTTACACTTTTTACAATTGTAATACATATCAAGAGGAATCATTTATTATGGAAATAGGAATTAGCACATTTGTAGAATTGACACCAGATCCCGTGTCGGGTAAATGCATTTCGCAGCACCAACGTATGCGCGATCTGATAGAAGAAGTAGAACTGATGGACCAGGTTGGACTGGATGTTTTTGCCGTAGGCGAACACCACCGGCCAGATTTTATCGCTTCCTCCCCTGCTGTTATCCTGGCAGCGGCGGCAGCCAGAACAAAAAACATTAAACTTTCCAGCGCCGTCACGGTATTGAGCTCCGCTGATCCGGTTCGGGTGTTCCAGGACTTTGCAACAGTTGATCTGTTAAGCGATGGCCGGGCCGAGATCATGGCTGGTCGTGGTTCTTTTATTGAATCGTTCCCGTTGTTTGGTTACGACCTGAAAGATTATGATGCCTTGTTTGCCGAAAAACTCGACCTGCTTATTCAGATAAATAAAAATGAAAAAGTCAACTGGAGAGGTAAGTTTCGTTCTCCCATTCAAAATCAGGGAGTATATCCCAGACCTTTTCATTCTGAATTACCCATATGGGTAGCTGTGGGTGGAACACCGGAGTCGGTTATTCGGGCTGCTACATTTGGATTACCGCTGGCGATGGCAATCATTGGCGGTAGTCCGGAAAATTTTGTGCAACTGTCCCAGTTATACCGGGATACCTATAAGAAAGCCGGTCATGATGAGAAAAAACTGCAAATAGGCGTGCACTCACATGGTTATATAGCTGATACTTCGCAACAGGCTGCCGATGAATTTTTTCCTTCATATCAACATGTAATGACCCAACTGGGAAAAGAACGCGGCTGGCAACCGATGACAAGGCAACAATTTGAAGCGATGCGTACCAAACGAGGCGCGCTGTTGGTGGGTAGTGCCCAGGAAGTCACTGAAAAGATCCTCTATGAGCAGGAACTGTTTGGATTAACACGTTTCCTGTTACACGTGAGTGTAGGCACCATGCCGCATAACAAGGTGATGCATGCCATTGAATTGTTGGGTACTAAAGTTGCGCCGGAGGTGAGGAAGCATTTGAAATAATGTGCTAATCCAGGGTTAAGCAGTGTTTTGTTATCATGGTAATTGGCCGCTACTAAATCATTGCCAATTCATATTCCCTGATCAAATCAGTTATTTCTTTTTTCATGAAATCAGTTCAATTCATTTGTTTATTTATGGCATTCCTGTACACCCAGGCTTGTGCCAATAATAATAATTCAACGGCTGGGGATAGGGCTCCCAATGCAACAACAGACACTGTTATTGCAGTCCCTGCTACCCTGCCCGATTCTTTCATTGTGGGAAAAGTGATCGATACCGTAATATGTGCAACCGATGCTACTCAATCGTATGCGGTATATATTCCTGACAAAGGCAATAAAACGGCATTACCCGTTATTTACTTTTTTGATCCGCATGCAAGCGGTTCCTTGCCGTTGTATAAATATCAGTCATTGGCTAATACTTATGGTTTTATCCTTATCGGCAGCAACAACTCAAAAAATGGGAACAACTGGCAGCAAACAGAAACCATCTGGCAGACTTTATTCAATGATACGAGAAAGCGGCTTAACATTGATCTGCAACGGATATATACAGCCGGGTTTTCAGGTGGTGCAAAAGTAGCCGGTTATGTAGCTTTACAGCATCCCGGGATTAAGGGCGTTATTGCTAACGGGGCCGGCTTGCCCGATGGCGCACCAGCTGATAATTATAATTTCAGCTTTACGGCCATGGCTGGTGAAGGCGATATGAACATGACCGAGCTGGTGGCTATAAATGCCGCATTCGATAAAACAACAACCCGGCACCGGATCATTTTATTTAATGGAAAACATGCATGGGCGCAGGTAAAAACGATGGACATTGCTTTTGCCGGTTTGCAATTCGATGCCATGTATAATAAATTGCTGCCGGTCAATGTAGCGCTGATCAATGGTTTTAAGAATGAGAGTAAAAACGTTGTTGAAGGCTATTATAATGCAAACAACCTGGTTAAGGCGGTGGCGCAATGCACCCTTACCGTGAACCTGCTGAAAGGGATAGACTCAGCTGTTAGCTGGTTTGAAAAAAAGGGTATTTCAATTTCCAATCTCGCTACCTATCAACAACAATGGCAGGCGCAGCAACAGCTGATGGAAACAGAGCAGCAGATAAAAGCGAAATATATGCAGCAGTTTCAGCAGGGTAATATGCATTACTGGACGAATACGATCAACGACTTGCAGGCAAATGCCAAAGCGCCCACTGCTAAGGGGGCTATGTACCAGCGATTGCTCGCTTATTTGTCCCTGGCGTTCTATTCATACAGTAACCAGCTGATAAAAAACAATCAAAATGAGGCCGCCCAATATTTTGTGACGTTGTATAAAATGGCCGATGCCACCAACAGCGAAGCCTGGTATTTTTCGGCTATCTTACAGGCTCGCAAAAACGAAGTAGGTGCTGTGGAAAGGGATTTATTAAATGCAGTGAAGTATGGATTTGCCGATAAAGAGCGACTACATCAGCAGGCGGAATTTCGTGCTATAGGGATGAATTTTTCAAAGATAGAGCATGGGATGAAGTAAGTTTGATAGAGGTGATACAGGTGAGAGTTTAAAGATGGAAGTTTTATGCGCCGTTCCTTTATCAACCTTATCAGCTCTATTAACTTTTCAACTTTCAACTCAACTTTTAAACTTTCCAATCAACTCCATCGCCTGTAAGGCATTCAGGTCGGTTTCCCAATGCACTGACTTTCCTTCGGCCTGCAGATAAGTTGAAAAAAACAGTTTTATACTGTCGATCAATGTGGCGGGCAATTCTTCTATCGACATAATGCGATCGTATGCGGTGCTTTGTTCCAGTATGCCAATAAACCGATCGTTACGGATTGGTTTTTTAGCCTTGGTTTGTGTG
>DASUVL010000596.1:0-4426 GCA_036379015.1 Niastella sp. | reverse complement strand
ACTGGTGATATTTACGCCTGCTACTTTGCCCTGCAGGGCATTCAACGGGCTTGAGTTACGGCCCGTTAGCAATTCATCACTGCGAACCACCGGAGCAGAGTACCCCAGCGATCGTTTATCGCGACGGATAGCGTTGGCAGTAACGATGGTTTCAACGAGCATACCGGCTTCAGGCTGTAAGGCTATATCAATGGTAGGGCGGCCTCTTACAGGCGCTTCAACCGTCTGATACCCAACAAAACTAAATACCAATGTTGCATTATTTTCCACATTATTAAAGCGGTAATTTCCTGCATCATCGGTGGTGGTGCCAATGTTGGTTCCTTTAATAGTTACTGAAACGCCGGAAAGCGGTTGCTGATCTGATGTGGAAGTTACTTTACCGCTTACCGCTAGAAACGCTTTGTAATTTATTTTGGCACAACCTTTTGTATTGGCCAACGTCGATTGTGGTAAAACTGGAAGGAAAGAAAGCGTTACGTAACAAAGCAGTAGTAGCTTGCTTTGGTTAAGGTGAGTTTTTGTCATAAAGCAGTTGGTTTAACTGTACACAAATTCCTATTCAACAGGCGAGGATCGCCTGAGAATATGTTTACTCAAATTTGGCAGTCATGCGTAGAAACATATTGCAGAAAATCTTATGCCTAACCCTGGTTCAAATATTCATGAGCCTGCCGTAACAGTAAAATTTTATGGAAATAGTCATCTGCAATTGTTGTCTGCTAACAACAATGGTGTCACACTATTTATGGTCTGGGACTCAAATAAAAATAAAACAGGCTGTCTCAATGAATGAGACAGCCTGTTTTATGCTAAGGGTATTCTTACATTAAACAACTTCCATCACCCTTTCCTGCCGTTTGGATCTCACTCCGGGTTTCTGTTTACGTTTCTTCCCCCACCATACAATAAAGCCGGTGATGGGTAAACTGGCAGAAATCAAACTGATCAGAAAGGCGATCGACTTACCAGCAATACCGCCAATGGCACCAACATGAATATCAAAGTTCATGCGAACCAACTTGTCGGCGCCGCTGCCTTCCTCATACGGTTTACTGAAGATGGTTTTACCTTTGATCTCCTTCATGGTGTAACGATCGAAATAGCGTGTATGACTTTTATAGAACGTTCCTTCTTCCGGATTGTGCGAAGCCATTATGGCATCGCTCTGTTTTTGCGGGAACGTGATCTGCAGACTGCCATTGCCTTTATACGCCTGATTCATTTTCGACCAAACGCTGTCTTCAAGTGAAAACAGGGCGGTTTGTGCCGGAATGATTGTGGTATCAGAGAATACGGCGCCTCTTCTTTCTGGTATCTTCTTACCGCCGGAGGCCACCCAATAAATAGTTTTTGGCACCCATTTAAAACCGAAATACAAACCTGTAATGGCGATGATCAGCGCGCCAATAAGCACATAAAAACCCAGCACATTATGCAGGTCGTAGTTTACACGTTTGAAAGTTGCTTTCCATTTAACCTTGAAACTCTTGTCAACATTTGCTTTCCGCAGGTTTTTGGGCCACCACATGATCAGTCCGCTTATCAGCAGTATAACAAAGATGCCGGTTGACCAGCATACTACCTGCTGGCCAGTGTCGCGTGGTAACCATAAATTATAGTGACCGATAAGAATAATGCGGAAGAAATCCTTTTCAAGCGCTTTTACCTGTAAGATCTCACCTGAATAGGGGTTCAGGTAGATCATCGTATAACCCGTTTTTTTGTCGCGATAGGTTGCGATCGCTGCCTTGCCTTTTCCGGGATACTGAACCGCATTGATCACCTTACCAGGTTTCCCGGCTTTATCGCCGAACTGTTTTTGTTCGGCGATATTTTTAAGCAGGGAAGGGCTTATATAGGGTTTATCTTCAGTTTTTACAAATTGATAAGGTTGTGTAAGGCTGCTGATCTCTTTTTGAAAGCAATAGATGCAACCGGTAATGCTGATTATAAAGACAATTAATCCGGAAACTAACCCCAGCCACAGATGCAACCAGTCATTAACGATACGGAAAACGGATTTGCCACGTTTTTTGTGTGTAGTGGGTTTTGATGATATGGAAATTGTTTGGTTGCTCATGTTGCAGGTTGGGACTAGAGTTTATAGGTTACGGTCATTCTCATGTTACGGCGTGCTTCCACTATATAAGAATAGAATGAAGTATTGGCTGACGATGTTGGAAGCGAAGCTGCGGTAAGCAGTTTCCGGTTATCGACCAGGTTGTTCACCAGCATGGAGATGCCGAATTTGCCCTTTTGATAAGAGACACCGCCATCTGCACGGATATAATCTGGCATGTTAGGGTTTTTTGTGGTGCCGATAAAACGGTCAGCCAGCCATTGAATGCCACCATTTATGCCAAAGCCATTCAGTACGCCTTTGCTGAAGCGATAACTTAACCAGCCATTGGTAATATGGCGGTTGGTATTGGGCGTTTGATTGCCTACTGTTGTTTTATCAGCAGCTGTGTTCCGTGCTTCTTTAGTGATCCTGGAATCGGTATAAGCGTAGTTCACTACCAGGTTCAAACCTTTTACCACTTCGCCATTGATGTCAACTTCAATACCACTGGATTCGGTTTCACCCAATTGCTCCTGGTATGTTTGGCCATTGCTTGCTGGTGTGGGAATGGTAACCAGCGCATTTTCGCGGATGATGCGGTATACGCTTACACTACTCACCCAGCGGCCGCCAAACCATTCTTTTTTAATACCTGCTTCAATATTGTTGCCTTTAATAGGTTTGAATGCATTGCCATTGGAGTCGGTACCTGCAACAGGAACAAACGACTGGTCATACAGCACATATGCTGAAGTTTGTTTGTCGATAGAGTAGCTGATACCAGCGCGTGGTGACCATACCTGGTCTTTTATGTCAGCTGTTTTAGTTTTACCTACAGTTTCTGCATAGGTAAAGCGTAAGCCAAGTGATAATCTTAAATTGTTGTTGAGGAAACCCAGCTCATCCTGCACATATGCAGAACCGTAATTGGTGTAGGTAGCGTATGTTGTTGCGCCGGCGCGTTGGCGAATGTTCATTGACCTGTCGAATACGGGAATGGAATCCATTGGTAAGCCGTAACTAGGATCGTAGATATTGAAAACTTTACCCACAAAATTAACGGCGCTATCGCCTGTGCGAAAATCACCCCAGAATTTTTTATTACCAAAATCACCGCCAGCAAGGATGCGGTGACGGATGCTGCCGGTATATTCTTCACCACTGAAAGAAAACTGGGCAAAGCGGTTTTCACCAGCTTCATCGCCAATATTGTAATTACGCTTCATGTCACCATTCTCTTTGAGGGTAGTAGGCCACATGCTTCCAGATTCCATGGCGAAGTTGAAATAAGCAACCTGGGCATGTGCTTTCCAGCGGTCGTTGAGCTGGTGATCGAGGTATACGTATACGCTATGGTCCCTGATCTTGCCGGGAGGTAAGGAAGGATCGGTATAGAAGAAATCGTTGGAAACGTTCTCATCGGCTAATTTTACTTTGCTGAACATGTAGTTACCATTGGCCAGGTATTTTATAGCCTGGTAAGTGTACTCAAAAGTGACAGATGTTTTGTCGTCGATCAGGTATTTGAAAACCGGAGCAACTACAACGCGGTTATTGAAGTTGAATTTGGTATGGTAATCTTTTTGCTGTGCAGCCAGGTTCAGGCGGTACAACAAACGGCCATCTTTGCTCAGTTTACCATCGAAGTCGGCAGTGGCGCGGTAAGTGCTAAAGCTACCGGCGCTAATGCTGAATGCCTGGTGGCTGATACCTGTAGGCTTTTTGGTTACCACATTATAGAAACCACCGGGCTCACCGGCAGCAAGCATAAAACCGGCAGGACCTTTTACAAATTCAATATTCTCGATCATGGAGGCATCTTCAGCGGTAGGGCCCCAGCTGGCTTCAATGTTCATACCATTACGGAAAGCAGGGATCTTGGAACCGCGCATACGGATATTGGCATACTGGTTATCCCAGTGACCCATACGTGAAGCGCCGCTGACGTTGCGGGTGATACCGTCAACGATATCAAAAACCTGCTGATCGGCCAGCGTACGTTTGCTGATCACCTGAATATTTTGTGGTGTTTCCAGGATTGAGCTGGCCAAACGCAGGGAAGAAGATGGGTTGTCGATCTTATAACGGCCACCGGAGCTCACCACTACTTCAGCCAACTGTGCATCGGATAATACCAGTTTGAAGGAAATATTATTCTGTTTGCTGTTTTCTGCCAGCACAACAGTAGTTTCAAGAGGCTTATAACCTTTCACGGATACGTTTACCTGGTAGGTGCCGGCCGGTAGATTTTTGAAAATATAAAAACCGGTTTCTGAAGTAAGCGTAACTTTATCTGTGCCTGTAAGTTGAACAGCCACGCTTTCTGCAGGCTCATTATCAGCAGTAAGGATCTGTCCTGAA
>DASUVL010000595.1:0-4074 GCA_036379015.1 Niastella sp. | reverse complement strand
GCTAATATTATGCTCAATAATGATCACGGTATTTCCGGCATCTACCAGCCGGTTGATAATTGCAAGCAGGTGACCGATATCCGACATATGTAAGCCGGTAGTTGGCTCGTCCATTACATAAATACTTCCTTTCTTATGCATTTCACTCGCCAGTTTTATCCGCTGACACTCACCGCCCGATAAAGTACTCAATGGCTGTCCCAGGGTTAAATAATCAAGCCCTACATCATGCATGGCCTGCAACTTTTTTTGAATTTCTTTTTGTTCAAAAAAGTCAAGTGCTTCCTGTACAGATAAATTCAACACGTCGGCAATGGACTTCCCCTGAAGTTTGTACGTCAACACTTCTTCCTTGAAACGTTTGCCCTCACAAATTTCACAGGGTGTTTTAATACCATCAAGAAATGCCAGGTCGGTATATACCACACCACTACCCTGGCAATTTTCACAAGCTCCTTCGGAGTTAAAACTAAACAGCGAGGCACTTACCTTATTGGCTGCGGCAAACGCTTTTCTTACATCATCCATAATGCCGGTATAGGTTGCCGGATTTGACCGCGAGGTTGTACCTACGGCTGACTGATCTATCACAATCGCATCTGTATGCTGTTTCAAAAATACATGATGTATAAGCGAGCTTTTTCCCGATCCTGCCACACCCGTAACCACGGTGAGTATGCCTTTGGGTATAGCCACATGTACGTTCTGCAAATTATTCACGTTGGCATTCACTACAGGCAATTTGCCGGTTTGTACACGGAATTTTTCCTTGATAGGCATGGTTTGTTTCAGGTGCTTTCCGGTAAGGGTATTTGCTTTTACAAGCTGGGTGAAACTTCCTTCAAAAACAATGTTTCCTCCACGGTGGCCGGCATGCGGACCAACATCTACAATATGATCGGCTATCTTTATTACATCAGGATCGTGCTCCACAACAATTACCGTATTACCTTTATCCCTGAGTTTTTGCAAGAGATCATTCAGCCGGTGTACGTCGCGGGGGTGTAAGCCTACACTGGGTTCGTCAAATATATACATTACATCAACCAAGCTGCTGCTAAGATGTTTTACCATTTTGATGCGCTGCGATTCGCCGCCCGACAGGGTACTGGTTTCCCGGTCAAGACTCAGGTAACCAACACCGATATCCACTATATGTTGCAGCCTTTCCTTCAGGGTGGCCAGCATGGGGGCTGCTACGGGATCGGTGATTGTTGAAAGAACAGGGATCAGATCGGTGATCTCCATTGCAGATAGTTCGGCAATGTTCTTGCCGTGTATTTTGCACTTCAGTGCTGCCTGGTTCAGCCTGGCACCCTTACATAATGGGCAAGGTCCAAAACCAATATAAGGAGTTACTTTTTTCTGGGTTCGTTCGGAAAGTGTTTTAATATCCCTTTTGATATATGCTTTGGTAAACTTTTCAATGATGCCCATATAGGTAACATTGATAGTGCCGCCGCCAAATTGCATCTTTATCTTAAGGGGCTTGCTGTGCAGCAGCAGATCCATTTCTTCAGATGTATAGTCCCGTAATTTTTTATCAATATCAAAAAAGCCGGAACTGGCATACATCGCAATTTCCCACGAAGCAAAAACCGGCACCTGTATGGCGCCTTCCTTAAGCGATTTGTTCTTATCCAGAAAGGAGTCGGCAATAATGCCCATCTTTTTTCCAAGCCCATTGCATTCCGGACACATGCCCTGGGGATCGTTAAATGAAAAAACGTTGGAATATCCTGCATGGGGTTTTCCGATGCGTGAAAACAACAATCGTAATACCGGCGCAATATCTGTGATGGTACCCATGGTAGAAGTAGAACCACCACCCAGTCTTTTTTGATCCACTACAATGGGCATGCTTAAGTTTTCAATGGCGTCAGCATTGGGAGGTGCATAACGTGGTAAGAAGTTCCGGACAAACATGCTGAAATTTTCATATAGCTGGCGCCGGCCTTCGGTTGCAATAGTATCAAATACGATAGAGGATTTACCCGAACCTGATACACCAGTAAAAATGGTGATCTTTCGTTTTGGTATTCTCAATGAAATATCCTGTAGGTTATTTTCCCGGGCACCCCGGATCTCAATATATTCCTGATGCATGGCTTATTTTAATTATCTATTAATAGTATATCTACAATACAGGCGGGCCTTAACAGAAAAGAGAGCATGCAATTTCGGGAAAAATAAAGGTTTAAAATTGTAAAAAAAAGCCACACTGCATTCCCCATTTTTACCTGTTTATAAATCCTAATATGAAACATTTTAATAGCAGTTGACTTGCGGTATTAGTTAAGGAAATATAATATTGCAGCCATGAAGCACCTGCTGTTTTGTTTTCTTTTCTTGTCAATTGAAAAGGCTTTTACCCAAACCGATAGCATTCAGCTGAAAATGTCGGCATATGCTTCCTGTAAAAATAGCGACCTGCTGTTTGTTCATACAGATAAACATATTTACACCAATAATGAATTTATCTGGTTCAGCGCCTGGCTGCTGCATTGCGGAAAAGATTCCCTGCCACTTCATCGTTTCCTGTCGCTGACGTTGGTGCCGGCCGACACGCGCATTCCTGCCATACACCAAAAGTTTGCAATAGCTGATGGCTATGGTTATGGAAGTATGCAATTGCCAGACACCATTGCGCCGGGAGAATACAAGCTGGTAGCCTATACAAATGTGATAGGGCCTGATAGTTTACCCCTGGCCCTGTTTACGCAGGATGTATCGGTGCGATTCCTTCGACAGTCTGAATTTGTGGCAGCCGCCACTATTTTGGAAGATACCCGGGGAAGAAAAGATTTGCTGATTACAGTTAGGAATAAGGTTACCAGTAAACCGGTTCGTGATGCAGAGTTAACGCTATGGTGCGGAAATAGCAAACCGATCAATGCAAAAACTGATAAGGATGGCATGTACCGGCAGGATCTATTAGCGATGAGGCCGGCAACCACAACTTCAACTATTGTAATTACAAAAATAAAGTATGGTGGTGATGTTGAATACCTGCAGCACAAATGGCCGGGAAAAGCAGCAGAGCGACAACTCGACATACAATTCTATCCTGAAGGAGGGTACCTGGTTGCGAACACTCCCTGTACTATTGGCTTGGAATCAAAAACCGGTCAGGGTGAACCGGTAGCCATCCGGGCCATTGTTTACGAAGATCAAAAGCCTGTTGATACGATCAAAACAAATGAAAGGGGGTTGGGCGCTTTTACGCTGATACCCCATGCGGGCGCTTCATACAGCATACGGCCTGTAACGTGGCCGGCTGACATGTCATTGAAGAAAGAAGGATATGTATTAGCACCTACATTATTAAAAGGATTGGCCCTCCGTCTTTCGCAAGCTATTGCCGGCGATTCATTACAGTTCAACGTTTATGCAACAGGCTATTCACAGGTGACAATGGTGGTGCATAATTTTCAGACTGTATTTCAACAACAGGTGATCCCAGTAAAGGAGCATGGCGTACGCCGGGTGCTGCTTTTGCTGGATGACGTTCCCAAAGGATTAGCCGCTATTACCCTGCTCGATAGCCAACATCGCCCGCTGGCAGAACGTATTTTCTTTGCGCATTACAACAGTAAGACAGTTTGTACCATTACGCCGGATAAAAAAACATATGAAAAGCGGCAGCCGGTAAATATTTCATTTCAGTTGAATAACAACCAACAACTACTTGCCGGTTTTGCCTCTGTAGCCTGTGCCCAGGCGAATCGTTTTGAAAATAGCAAACATCAGGATATTGAATCTTTTGCCTACCTGCATGCAGCTTTGCAGGATCTGCCTGTGTATGGCGGCGGACCAGCTAGTAACGATATTGATTATCTGGAAAATGTATTGTTGGTACGTGGATGGAGAAGATATACCTGGCAGGAATTGATGGTGGGCAATGATCAGCCGCTTGCTTTTAATACCCCTCTTATTGGTGGGAAATTAATACCTGCTCAGGGAAAGGTTAGAAAGCCGTTTACGATCACCCTTCTTAATGGACATACTGAGGTATCTTATGTAACTACTGATGCAAGGGGGAATTTTCAGTGTATGTATGAACAGTTGGTGGTG
>DASUVL010000594.1:0-2435 GCA_036379015.1 Niastella sp. | reverse complement strand
TATAAAGGATTTGCTTTAATAGAATTGATGAGCCGCAACAAATTCCCCGCAGTAGGCAAATCGGAAACCTACTTTTTTACATTGGGGCCGCATAACTGGTTGTGGTTTTCACTGGAGAAAGCGCATCCAGACATTGATACCCAAAAGGCAATTCCGCTATTGAAGGTAAAGCAGTTGCAGGACCTTGTAAATAAATCAAACCGGGCAGAATTGGAAAATGCCGTATTGCCCGCTTACCTCAAACAATCCAAATGGTTTACCGGCCGGGCCCGGTCAGTATACAATGTTGAGATCATTAATTATTTGCATATACCATCACCACCGCATGACGCGCTGCAATTGCTGATAGAAGTTACCTATGAAAGTGGTTTACCCGAACTATACCAGTTAACTGTCACATTTGTGCAAAATGCAGTAGCCAAAAAACTGACAAACAGTTTTCCGCACTCCATTATAGCCTATATGCATATGGGTGAGCAGGAAGGTATTTTATGCGATGCGTTATTTGTAACCACTTTTCAGCAATGGCTGTTTCAAAACCTGGCACACAACGAAACGGTAGCCGGCAAGAGCAACCAGATACGGTTCCATAATAACGGCGCCATTGGCACCTATGCAACGCAACACGATGATATAAAATCAAAAATATACGAAGGCGATCGCTATCATGGTTCCATTACTTATGATAACAATTTCTTTTTGACCATATACCGCCGGGTGGATTATTTCATAAATCCCGATGCAGAAATTACTCACTTCCTGAGCGAGCAGTCAAAGTTTCCGTACGTCCCGGCTTTTTTAGGCGCTATAGAATGGAACACGGAAAAAGGAATGATCACCATGGGCATGGCGCAGGTGATGATAGAAAACCATGGCAGTGGCTATAGCTACATGCTGGAGCGGGTGTACAATTATATTGAAAGGATACTGGCGCTGAACCAGGAAAACCTGCCTTCCTGGGAGATGGAAGGCAGCCTGATTGAACCGGTAGCTTATGAACAGTTACAAAACGTATTAAAAGACCTGTTGGGTGGTCGCGCTGCCGACCAGGCGCGTTTGATAGGTATTCGCACCGGTCAAATGCATTTGGCGCTGGTATCGGGTGTTGGCCTGAAAGATTTTAAACCTGAAGAATTTTCATTGCACTATCAACGGTCGCTGTTCTCGGCTATGGTATCGCTGGTACGGGAAGTTTTTCAGAACCTGAAAAGAAATATTTCGAAGATGCCCGGTGAATTGCAACCTGAGGCGGAAGAATTGCTCAAACACCGCGATGATGTTCTAAATGTATTTAAAAGGATATATAATAAAAAACTCGATGTTCTTAAAATACGGATACATGGCTATTACACCTTAAGCCAGGTATTATTAACGGGGAAAGATGTCGCCATTCAGGGGTATGGCGGCGACCCGCTTCGCCCCTACAGTGAAAGAAGATTAAAAAGATCGCCGCTGCACGATGTATCCACCATGCTGCGGTCATTTCACAATGCCGCATATGAGGGTTTTCATCTCAACAATCATATACTAAAGGATAATATGCCTAAGTATATACCGTTCCTGCGATTATGGGCGCATTATATGGGCGGCTTTTTTATGAAAGCATACCTCGATACGGTGGCTGGCAGCAAATTTATACCGGCCGATAAAACCGATTTCCGGGTTATGATCCAAACTTTTTTACTGGAGAAATCATTGAACGATCTGAATCATGCGTTGAATAATGGTTTTAATTCAATGGTGGTGCCAATGCGCACGATCAGGTCGATCATCAAATAATTAGATAATGTGATAATGAAAACCTATGCGGGACTCATGACGAGGTGCTTGCAGCGTGAAGCTGTATTCTTTCTCTCCGCCAGCCGGGACTTTCCTTTTTCATTTCTCATTTAATTATTAATACTTAATTTCTTCACCTTCAACATTGAATATTCAACATTCAATATTCAATATTAATAAAAAGAGCGGGTCTTACAACCCGCCCTCTATTAACGTTGGTAGCTTGTGGTTACTTAAAACCTGTATGCTATCAGCGTTTGCTTAACCATTGGGTTTTCATGTTAAGATAACAGTATTTTGTTTTTTTCGAAGGATAGCTTTCTGTTCTCGTTCTTGCCTCTTTTCAAACAATACGTAAACAGCTTTTACTATCTTCTTGCTTAACAGATCGCCCTTTGATTAATCTGATATAAATGTACAATTTGAAAAAGGCCGAAACAATGACGGTAATCATAACCCAAAAATTCAGATAAACCCCCATAAAGGCCAATGATTCAAATCAATATCATACTACTTCTTTAATTTGTATCTGCTTAAACATCATTTAATTGTATTTTAACCTAAACAAGCGACGCAGGATTATCGTTATAGATACGATTGAAGAAAGAATTATTGGTAAATTACTGGCAAAATAGATCCGGTTTCGGGAAGTTTTA
>DASUVL010000593.1:0-4668 GCA_036379015.1 Niastella sp. | reverse complement strand
TGCCAGCGGCCAGCCAACGGTGTACAGCGCGAGTGGACTGCCTGCCGGGCTGACCCTCGATGAAGCGACCGGCATTATCTCCGGTTCACCCAGTGCCCCTGGCAAGTACGTGGTAACGTTAGGCGCTACCAATGCCAATGGCACGGGTACGGCTACGCTGATTGTGCAGGTTGTTAACAATACAGCACCTGCCGCCCCGGTAACCACCGTGTCGGTAGTAAATACCACGCAGATCAGAATAAGCTGGGCCGCCGTGGATAACGCTAACGGTTATATAGTGAAACGCTCATTAACCGCCGGCGGCCCTTATTCAGTTTTGCAAACGGGTATTACCGGAACTTCTTTTACTGATCTCACACCGGTTCCTGAAGTAGCTAACTATTATATTGTAACCGCGCTCGCCGGCGAATTGGAAAGCGGTAACTCCAATGAAGTAAATGCGTCGGTACCGCCGGCAATTCCGTCAAAACCGGTGGTGACTAATAAGATCGGACAACTCGAACTGAGCTGGGATACGGCCTATGGCGCTACTTCCTATAACGTTAAACGCGGAACGGTCAGTGGCGGCCCATATACGACAATAGCGACAGTAACCACGAACAGCTATACCGATGCGGCGGTTGTGAATGGCAACTCCTATTATTATGTAGTATCTGCCAAAGGGGCCACCAAAGAAAGTGGTAATTCTCCGGAAGCATTCGGCGTGCCCGGAAGCAGCAGCGTTACCTGGGGTGCTGATCCCGATTCGCAAAACTGGAGTGAAGCAGGCAACTGGATTGAGAACAGCGTGCCGCAAAGTCCGGCCATCATTACTTTCCGGTCTTCTGCAGATACCGTGCTCACCAACGATATCACGGGTCTGGAAGTTTCGCGCATTCAATTTGAATCAAACGCGAGTGGATACACGATCGCGGGTAACCCTATTGCGTTGAACAACGACCTGGTGAATAATTCATCGATGTCGCAAACGCTCTCCACGCCGTTGGTCTTGAACAGCCAGTTAGCGGTGAATACCCCGGCAAATATTTCAATCTCCGGCAACATCACAGGAACAGGCAGCCTGCGCAAGACAGGCAGCGGTGTCCTGACGTTGAGCGGCAACAATACGTATTCAGGTGGAACGGTCATAACTGGCGCTATTGGCGCCTGGCCGCCGGTGCATGCCATTGCACTCAGCAGCAGTGGAACCGGTACACCGTCGAACCCCACGGCCGGTCCGTTGGGAACGGGCATCATCACCTTCAATGGCGGCGCCGTATTTGCCACAGGAACAGACGTAACGTTGTATAATGATATAAACATACCGCAAGGACAAAGCGGTTGGTTCTTTGAAACAGCCACTGCCATGAACCTGCGCGGTAAAATAACGGGTAGCGGTACTTTTCAACACGATGGTAATGTATATGCCGGTCTGCACCTGTATGGCGACAACAGCGGTTTTACCGGCACGTTTGTTTCCCGCTTACGCAGCGGTCAGTCACGCACGCGTTTCGAAGTGCCTGAATCGGGCAGCGCGAAAGCGCATTGGTTGCTCGATGCCAATGGGGTCGACTGTCAAAGTATACAATTCGCCAGCGGCACGCTCCATTTCGGTGGATTGGCGGGCCGGGGTTACATCCGCAACAACGGCGGCGGTTCACCGGTGGTAAGTATCGGCGCCCTGAATACCAACACCAATTTCTCGGGTACGTTTGATAAGTTTTTCCTGATAGAAAAAGTAGGTACTGGCACCTTGCGGTTCAGTGGTAACCACACCTATACCGGAACCACCACCATTAAAAATGGCCGGTTCCTGCTCACTAATAACCCAACGAACGGACAGTTTGTAAGTGCGGTAGTGGATAGCAGCGGTTTCTTTGGCGGAACCGGCCGCAGCACGGCTGCCGTAACTATTGGTACCGGAACAGCGGCTTCGGCCGTACTGGAGCCCGGTGATGGCAATATTGGTACGCTGACCGTTGGCGCACTAACGTTGAATAGCAACGCTACCTATAATGTGGAAGTAAATGCCGGCGCCGGTACTGCAGATAAAATAAAGGCTACGGCCATTAACCTGGCAGGGAACCCGGTGCTGTCACTCGCTCACATCGATACCGCTGCATTGACGCCGAACGCTTCTTTCATGATCATGGACAACACCGGTAGTTTGCCCGTAAACGGTATATTTAAGGACCTGCCTGAACTGGCACGGATAACCGCAGGTAGTTATAGTTATTTGATCACGTATAAAGGAGGGGATGGCAACGACATCGTTCTGATGGAAGAACACGGTGTTCCGGTTATCATAACCAGTTCTTTAAAAGATACATCACTTGTGGGTAGAAATTATGTTTACCAGATAACGGCCATAAAATCACCCACCAAATTCAACGCCAACGGGTTACCGGCCGGTTTACAAATTGATACCACAACGGGGTTAATAACAGGTATTCCCACCGTGGCCGGTACGTTTGACATTGGCCTGCAGGCCGCCAACGATACCAGTACCGGTGCAGCTATTCTATCCCTGATCGTAAAAAGCAATGTCGTAAATGGCGTTATTGTAGCGGCAGGCGATGGTAAGAATATGGTGGAATGGGATGCTATATTGAACCTGACCTATACGATCAAACGTGCCGATATGCTGGACGGTCCATATACCAACATTGGCAGCAGCACCACCACGAAGTTCACCGATACGACCGTCACCAATGGCCAGCTCTATTACTACGCGGTAGCTGCGGTTGATGGCGCTACGGAACATGCCCAAAGCCTGGCTGTTGCAGCCAACCCCAATGCCGGTCAATATGGTTACTGGAAATTTAATGAAGCAAGCGGCACGAAAGCTATTGATGCCTGGGGCGCCAATCATGCCACCCTGGCCACTACGGCTACCCGTAGTGCCGGGTATGGAGGGCAGGCGCTGAAGCTGGATGGTACGGCCAATGCGTACGCAACAATGCCGGTAGGTATTGTTAAATCGCTGACTGATTTTACCATCAGTACCTGGGTGAAGATGGATGCCATTACTACCTGGATGCGGGTGTTTGATTTTGGTTCCGGCACCGGTACCTATATGTTCCTGTCGGTACAGGCAAGCCTGGCTTCGGGCAAAAGCACCATCCGGTATGCGATCAAAAATAACAACAGCGCCGAACAAACGGTAAACTTTGCCGACACCTTCAAATTAAATACCTGGAAGCATTTGGCCATCACGCAAACAGGCAATACCTGCCGGCTTTATATTAATGGCAAACTGGTGGCCACCAATACCAATGTATCGTTTAAACCGGCCACCCTGGGTAACACGACCCAGAATTATATTGGTAAATCGCAGTATAATGATCCGATGTTGAAAGGCTCGGTCGATGAATTTAAGATCTACAGCCGGGCTTTGAGTCTTGCTGAAATAGCAGCTGCCATGAAGGTTACCCAGGTGATCACCTTTGATGCTATAACACCTAAGTTAATTGGGGATGCTGATTTCAACTTAGCGGCTTCCGCTTCTTCAAACCTGCGGGTGCGTTTTGTCAGCAGCAATGAATCGGTAGCGACCGTAACAGATAGTACGGTGCATATAGTGGGTGCCGGTACTACAATGATTACGGCTATTCAGGATGGTAATGATACGGTACAGGCAGCCACCGCCAGCAGAACATTGTTTGTACGTGCATTGAATATAAAAGTATCGTCAAAGGATGGTGATGCTGGTAAAACGGGCAACGCCGCTATCAAGCCTTTCCTGATGATCAATAATGAAGATTCGATAGGCGTAAACTACAACGAGTTGACTGCCCGGTACTGGTTTACTGCGGAGAATTATTCCGGTATTAATGCCTGGATAGATTATGCGCCTTTAGGCAGTACGGTGAAAATGAAATACGTATTGCTCGATACGCCACGTAACGGCGCCTTTGGTTATGTGGAATATAGTTTCACTGCAGCGGCCGGTGCGTTGTTGTCCGGTACCGGTTCAGGCGTTATTCAATCAAGATTTTCAAATAGCGATTGGTCGGTTTTGAATGAAACAGATGATTATTCATATACCAATAGCCAGAGTTACATAGCCAATACGCATATTACCTTGTACCGGAATGGAAAATTGATCTGGGGTACGGAACCAGCAATTGTAACGCCATTACTTTCATTAAAAGCCTATTCACGGCCGGGAAGTGGTTCGTCGAATACAATAGGCTGTAATCTGCAAATAAACAATGAAGGCAATACACCGGTATCTTATAAGGATGTGACTATTAGATATTGGTTTAGCAACGATGGAACGTCTACGCCTAAATACTGGATAGATTATGCAAAACTGGGCGCAACACATTTCACCGGCTCATTTATAAACCTGAATCCACCGGCAACGAACGCTGACCGGTACCTGGAATTTGCATTAGATTCAACCGCCGGTGTTTTTTATCCATCAAGCAATACCGGGTCTGTTCAGTTCCGGATAACAAAGACCGATTGGTCAAGCTTTGTGCAAACCAATGATCATTCATACCTGGTCACCAATGCGTTGATCGAAAACAGTCGCATTACCATTTACTATAAAGGCAATTTAATATACGGCATAGAACCAGGACCCATTACTGCAAGAGTAGAAACGACGGACAAACCTGCTATTAATAATGACCTGCAAACCGGCGCAATACTTGTTACTGTTCGGCCCAACCCGGTCAGCAC
>DASUVL010000592.1:0-8791 GCA_036379015.1 Niastella sp. | reverse complement strand
AAGGCATACCGGGTACAGCACTCCCATCACAAATTGCCCTGTAAAGGAGGCATCCGCTTCGCAATGAGTGTTAACCTCGACGAAGTAATGGCCCTCGCCGCCCTGATGACCTACAAATGCGCTATTGTAAACGTTCCCTTTGCGGGCGCCAAAGGTGGTATCACCATCGACCCCAAGAAATACACACCGTATGAGCTGGAGAAGATAACCCGCCGTTATACTTCTGAGCTTATTAAGAAAAACTTTATCGGCCCCGGCATTGATGTACCCGCTCCTGATTATGGAACCGGCGAACGCGAAATGGCATGGATCGTTGATACCTATACCAGCATGCGCCCCGGCGAAATTGATGCACTGGGTTGCGTAACCGGAAAACCGGTAACACAAGGTGGTGTACGCGGCCGAAAGGAAGCAACCGGTCTGGGTGTTTTCTTTGGCCTGCGCGAAGTACTGCATATGAAAGATGTGATGGATAAACTAGGCTTGCCGGTAGGCGTTGAAGGCAAACGGGTAGTAGTGCAGGGATTGGGTAATGTGGGTTATCATACGGCTAAATTCTTCCAGGAACACGGCGCCATAATCGTAGGATTGAGTGAGTGGGAAGGCGCTATTTTCAATATGGAAGGTCTCGATGTTGACGCGGTTGTAGAACACAGGAAGTCAAAGGGATCGATCGTGAATTTCCCCGGCAGCACCAACTTTACTAAAAACACCGATGCGCTGGAAATGGAATGCGATATCTTAATTCCTGCCGCGTTGGAAAATGTGATCAATGGCCAAAATGCCCCTAATGTAAAAGCCAAGATCATAGGGGAAGCTGCTAATGGACCACTTACACCTGAGGCAGATGAAATATTTGCCAAAAGAGGGATATTGGTGGTTCCTGATATGTACCTCAACGCTGGTGGTGTTACCGTATCGTATTTTGAATGGTTGAAGAACCTTAGCCATGTGCGTTATGGCCGTATGGAAAAACGCTTTACAGAAAATCTCAACAGCCATATATTAGGGCAAATGGAAAGCCTCACAGGCAAGAAAGTGAATGGAAAAGAAAAAGAGTTGATCCTGCATGGTCCTGATGAAGTAGACCTGGTACGAAGTGGTTTGGAAGAAACGATGATCGCCGCTACCCGCGAGATCATGGAAGTATGGAAAGCCAATCCACAAATACCTGATATGCGTACAGCCGCCTATGTGGTTGCGATCAATAAGGTAGGTACCAGCTATGCTGAGTTAGGGATATTTCCATAGTTTCAATAATAACATTATTCAAATCCCATTCGCTCACGCGGATGGGATTTTTTTTGACCCACACGACATATTATATATTTTCATAACTTCAAACTTTACTGATTATCTACTACATAGGCCTAAAGGTTCCCGCATAACCATTATTCACAGTAAAAAAAAGTTGTCCCATTGGACTACTTTTATTAACTTTATGGCTAGCAAAATACGGGAACTATATTTTTACAAAGACTATTTCAAATTGTTTTATGATCAGCAAGTGGTTAAAGTGCAAAGGAAAATTCTTTGGACGCTACGGCTTGTAGAAGAACTTGACAGAATTCCGGAGATTTATTTTAAGCATATCGAATGTTCAGATGGCTTATATGAAATAAGGATTCAAATGGGTAGCAATATATTCAGGGTCTTCTGCTTTTTTGACGACAACAATTTAGTAGTGGTAGGAAATGGTTTTCAAAAAAAATCTCAAAAAACACCACCAGAAGAAATAGAACGTGCAAATAGAATAAAAAAAGAATACTATGAAGAAAAATATAAATCTTACTAGTCTTGATCAATTCATAGATAATGAAATTGGTGCAACAGGTTCTAAAAAAAGAACCAAATTTGAATCAGGCTATGAAACCTTTAAGTTGGGCGTACTTCTTCAGGAAGCAAGGCAGAAAAAGGGTTTAACACAAGAACAGGTAGCCGAACTTTCAGGCACCAATAAATCGTATATATCTAAACTGGAAAAAGACCTGAAAGATGTTCGATTCTCTACTTTACAACGCATTATCAAAGATGGGCTTGGTGGACACCTGGAAATTTCTATTAAGTTATAATATCATCATTCATTCCCTCCTACTTATACAACGCCTGGTCCTTCACATAATCAATTCCATTTTCCTTCAGATAAGTAATCCCCCACTCGCTGACAAAAGAATACAACGGCGACAAGCTTTTTCCAAATGCAGTTAAACTGTATTCTACCCGGTAAGGCTTTACCGACAATACTTTCTTCTCAATTAATTTATCGCGCTCCAGTTCCTTTAATTGCTGACTTAACATCTTTTCCGATACTCCCGGCAGATTGTCCCTTATTTCACTGAATCCCTTTTTCTCAAACTGGTGAAGATGTGATAATATCAGCAGCTTCCACTTACCGCCAATAAAGCTTAGGGTAACATCAACAGGACAGGTATAGGTTTTATTATGCAGCTGTATCATAGCAAAGAATTTCTGCAAATTAATAAACAAAACAGTGGCCGGGCTTACTTCCAGGTAAGTTATTGTTTCAACCATACATACCGGCTAACTTGGGCCGCGAAATCAATTACATATGAATCGTCCATCTGGCCAAAACAAAATAAATATTTTCTGATGAAACAAATAGTATTACTGCTGCTTTTAACAGGCTGTCTCCCGTTCAATAACAGTTATGCACAAAACAATCATAACAATATGGAAAAGAAAAAGAATTTCTCGGTTGAAATTATCCGTTACAACATTACAACCGATCAGCAAAAGAACTTTGAACAGGCCTATGCGAATGCTGCCAAATACCTGAAAGCATCTCCGTACTGCCTGGGTTATAAAGTGATCCATGGCAAGGAAGAGCCTGATCATTACATCGTGATCATTCACTGGACGTCAATGGAAGAGCATTTAAATGGTTTTAGAAAAAGCGCCGACTTTATGCCCTTTCTTAACCTGGTGAAACCGTTTTATAACAACATTGAAGAAATGAAACATTACGATACCACATCTATTGAATGGGAAAAAGAATAAAAGCTATTACCTGCAATGATCCTGTCCCGCAAAATAGCGGGGCAGTTTTTTAGCTACTCCTATATATTCCCGGTATTATCCCCTGCCCTATCAAGCTCGCCAAACAACACATCCTTGTACTTGTTATACAGGAAAGAAACCACCAACAGTAAAACGCCCAACGAGATAAACGATACGGTTTTGGTAATGGTTCCGGAACCGGCCAAATCGTACAGGAATAATTTGAGCAATGTTACCAGGAATAATACAATACCGGCCAGCCGCAAGTGTTTTTGTTTTTTCCGGATACCCAATACCACCAGTGCCAGAGCGTATATGCCCCAGATAATACTCAATCCCAGTTTATACTGTTTGCCTTCTCCATCAATGCCCGTCCAGCACAGGTATTCGGCACTGATAAACGACAATACAATCGTATACACCATGAGCGTATAACCTTTTTTTATTGTCAGATCCTGTATATAGGCATGTAGGGTCTGTTGACCATTAAACAGCATAATGGTCGTAACAGCGATGACAATATACCTGATAACAAATTCCAACACGCCAAAATAGCCCCACCCTTTTTGAAAATATAATCTCGTCATTTCATTCAACACGGGTAAAGCCTCCGTCAACAATACGATCATCATCAAGGTAATGCCTATCAATGCCAAAGCGCCCAGGTGTTTATTCCTGACCCATCGATTATTAACGATCATCAGAACAATATTAAATGCCATGGTATACAAAAACAACACATTAAATCCAATTAAACCTGTACGGGACTCCCATAAGCCATAAAATCCTTCATACTCATGCCCTGGCAATTCAAGCTTTCTGAAATATCCGGTGATCTCAATGTTAAAAACAAAATAACTGGTGACCAACAACAAGGCCGGCAATACATAATTGTAAAAACTCAGGTATAGACTTGCTGCCGGCAGTTCCGACTGGTACTTTTTATTTCGGTTATAAAAGATCATGGTTCCCTGGGCAACCGCAACCAGCAGTCCTGTTGCAAACACGACATTGATAAATGGTTGTACCGGTGTGTTGTCGGGAAAAGTAAACGCAGTAGCTTGATTGAACCAGTCCTGGGCCAGACTTAAAAAGCTTAGCATAGCCAATCCCACACCAAGCTTTTCATAAGCAGGCGCCTGCCGCATGCGGCCGATCAAAAATACCAGCACCGCTTCGGCAGTCCATAACAATGTTACCCAGTTGCCATCCAGTTGTACGGGAATGGCAATGGTACAAAACACGATCACCAGTCCTAAAACCAGGTAATACAGTGAGCGGTCGGCCAGCTGCAGCCGCCTGATCGCCTGGCTTACCGTTAAATGGATGGCCGCATTGATCAAAGTAAAAATGCCGTAATAATTAGCGTTCGATCCTTTATTTAATAAACCATATCCGATCCCATAAAATATAAATGCATTACCTAACAGCACAAAAACATCATGCAGTTCATACCTTTCTTTTTTAATGATCTTATAGGCCAGGAACGTAGCATAAAATATCAGGAAGAAAATGCCGAGGTAGGTCCAGGCAATGTATGTATGCGCCTGTGCCTGGTAGCTGAAAAAATACCAGAATATATAAATGAACCAGGTAAGCGCAAAAGCCGAATAGAATAACGATTTCCAGTATTTGCGCAAAGACACTACAAGGATACCGGTGTTAATGATAGCGATATAACCAAAGAATACCGCATAGCGGCCCGAATTATCGCTTAATAAAAAAGGGATGGCATAAGCGCCCACCTGTGCAATGTGTGCAATAATAACGCGGTTATACAACAGGGCCGCATATACGGTGCCTGCAGTAAATACCAGCATGAGGGCAAAAGCAGCCACCTGTGGCATTAACCCGTAAAAGCTGTACGCTATATATGTTATGAAATACAGCACAGCCAAACCGCCGCCCATCAATACACTGCTATAGGCTTCGTATTTATTTTTCAACCGGGCGGCTACGGCAATCAATGCCACGCCGCAAACATAACCGGCGAGCACGCGTATAACCGGGCTTACCATGTTATGATCGATGGCGTATTTAGCGCCAATGAAAATACCTATAATGGTAACCAGTATGCCTACTTTGCTGGCAACGTTCTTTCCGATAAATTCTTCAAAAGAAGTAGATGAACGTGAGGAAGGAACAGGAGCAGCCTTTCTTTGTGCAGGTGGAGGTGGTACAGGCCGGTGCCTGGGCGCTTCAATAACCTCCCTTACTTCTATCGTTTTTACGTCCGTTTGCTCCACCTGTTCCGGCACTACCGTGCCAGAGGTATTTGCTTCCTGCTTTAGTACTTGGAGTTCATTGATCAACTGTAGCAGCTGATTGCTGATATTTGTTTGCTGTTGCGCCAGTTCCTGAATGCGACGGCTCAGCGCTTCAATTTTCTCATGGATAGTTTTATCCATAAACGGGTTTTGGTTGATCTAAAGAAAGCATAAAAAGCGTTAACAACAACTTAAATTCCATACTCAGGCAACACCTCAAGCAGTTGCAGCTGGTTATTTTTCTTAATATAAGCAAAACAGGAGGTCCCGTTGGTGATCACGAGGTAAGGCACCGGTACAGCTATGTTATACCGTAATACCTGTTGTACTACGGCATCGTTTAATACCACGTCCATGCTTTTGCATTCAACCATGAGCCAGGGCTGGTGCTGTGCATCATATACCAGGATGTCAAACCGCTTTTTTAATTCTCCCAGTCTGATCTCTTTTTCAATGGCAGTGAGCGAAGCCGGATATTTCTTTACCTGTAATAAGTATTGTAAAAAATTCTGCCGAACCCATTCCTCTGGTGTTAGCCGAAGCCATTGACGGCGATTCTCATCAAAAATAAATTCTTTCCCTTCTTCTTCTTTCATGCGATAGGGGAAAGAAGGATATTCAATCCTGATCATAGCATCAAAACTACTATTTGTTACATACATGGCCGCAGGGATAAAATTCCCGACCTGGGCCATTTATAACTAAAAAACAATATGATTTGCCCAAAATAAACGAAATTTATTAACTATCTTAACCCTTATCGCAACCTAACGATCAGGTGCTTCCATTTTCCCAACGCGGCAAAATCCCCACCGGGATAACGATTGACCCAACTAAAAAAGCAATGATAATAAGATGAAAACAAAAGAAGAAATAGTCAAAAACTGGCTGCCCCGTTACACAGGAGA
Source organism: Niastella sp. (assembly GCA_036379015.1). Taxonomy (GTDB): domain Bacteria; phylum Bacteroidota; class Bacteroidia; order Chitinophagales; family Chitinophagaceae; genus Niastella. The sequence goes on along the minus strand of DASUVL010000592.1, from coordinate 2,598 downwards.
ATCCCTGGATCATTTCGGTGAATACATTCTGCTCACCAACTTCAGCAATTATGTAAAAATGTTCGCCGAATGGAACAATGTTCCCGTTACCGGCTTTGACCGCCCTATGCAAAGCGCTACCGCAGAAAATATTACCATCATTAACTTTGGTATGGGTAGCCCCACTGCCGCCACCGTCATGGACCTGTTAACAGCTATTGAACCCAAAGCCACCCTGTTCCTGGGTAAATGCGGTGGGTTGAAAAAACGCAACACGATCGGCGATCTTATTTTACCTATCGCCGCCATTCGTGGTGAAGGTACATCCAACGACTATTTTCCGCCTGAAGTACCTGCCCTACCGGCCTTCGCCCTGCAAAAAGCGGTGTCAACCACCATTCGTGATTATGGCGTTGATTACTGGACCGGTACCGTGTACTCCACCAACCGCCGGGTATGGGAGCATGATGAAATTTTCAAGGAATACCTGCAAAAGGTAAGAGCCATGGCCATTGATATGGAAACAGCTACCATATTTTCGGTAGGCTTCTATAACAAAATTCCTACCGGCGCCCTGTTACTGGTAAGCGATTCGCCCATGATACCAGAAGGCATAAAAACAGAAGAAAGCGACAAAAAGGTTACTGCCAATTTTGTTGAACGACATGTACGTATTGGTATTGATTCGCTGAAACAGCTGATCAATGACGGGTTAACCGTACGACATCTGAAGTTCTGACAAGGTTAAATCGCTGAAGATCATTGGCAAACAGACAACGTAATGCTGTCCATTGCCAATGACCCTGGTTGCCAACCAGTTGCTATTGTTTAATTACACGATACACTGTTTTACCGCCATTAATAGTTACAGATAACAGGTATATGCCAGTCTGCATATTGTTATTGGTTACTGGTAAATGATACGTTCCCTGTATCATACTTTGTTTGCCGGTTACACCTGCCATTGTATGGCGACGACCCAATACATCAAACAGCTCAATGTTTACCTGTGCATTTTTTGATAACTGCAGGAATAGCTCCGATCCCCCACTTGCAGTATTGGTTGCTAATCTGACCACATCAGTTCCACAATCAACAAATGTCATAACCGGTGAATAACCGATAGCGTCCGATCTATCCGTTGTCTTTAGGCGGTAGTAACTTGTTCCTGGCAACGGAGATACATCTGTATAATTATACAACTGTTGTGCAGAAGCAGTCGATTTGCTTTTTATAACTGCCATTGAAGTAAAGTATTTACCATCATCGCTGCGTTCAACGGTATAATAATCCATATTGATCTCAGCATCGGTTGTCCAGTTTATTTGAGCTGTATTATTTTTACAATTTGCAGCTAATTGCGCAAACCGCACCGGCAATACGGTGTGTGTTGAAACAGATGCCAACGTAAAATAAGGCGTGCTGGTAAAATTTGCGGCTGGTACTGTAACAGTTACTACGCTCGCCACAACGGAAATGCTTATAGCTGGCGAACCTAAAATGGTAGCATTGGTAAAATTGCCGTCATTATCAACCAGTAATCGAAGATCACCTGCATTGAGCGGCGTATAACCGGGTGTAATGAGATTGAAATCAAACTCAAGTTTCAGATCGGTATTGGTAAAATTGCTTTTTTGTGATAACCACTCCCTGCGAAGTCTGCAGCAGATACCTGCCGGCACCTCGGTAGCTGCTCCGGTATACATATAGAGATCGTTATTATGGGCCGCCATAAAAAAGGAACGGTCACCAGCCGTGAATGTTCCGGTATTACTAACCTGGTTTACCTGTTTTGTGGGTCCTACGTACAGGGTAAGAATATCGGGTACAACCGATGTGCTTTTTGATTGCTTTTGGCTCAGTGAACTATTATCGTCGCGTCCAATACCTGTAATATTATAGTTATAGGCAGCATTTACCGCCCGGTCCCAAACTGTTGTTCCTATAGATGACAGGTAATTGTGCGAAAGGGTAACTCCGTATTTAATAGCCAGGTAAGTCTCTATCTTATCCCTTGTTGTTGTACTATGCGAAGTATTGCTATAAGAGATAATTTCCCCAATGCTGCCATCAAAAAATTCTTTATTGATCGTTGCACGCTGGCAGCCTAATGCATTGAACAGGTCGGGAGAATTTCGATCATTTCCTACTTTCGAACCAACAGAAGCCCCGGCAATAAACATTTCGCGCTTCGCCGTATTAAAATCAAAAGTAGACAGACTGGGGTAATTAGGTGTCCATTGATTACCAACGATGAGGTCATTCAAATCCCATGAATCGTTAAAAGCATACCCGGAGCGGATGTCGAATGAATTAAACGTGTTACCTGCTGCATCAAATACTCCTGAGAAAAGGAATTTGCCGGGCCTGCTGGCATTGCCTGTTCCCGGTTTTATAACTGCATATACTGTGTAAGGATTATTTCCCGCTGATAAAATACCGCCCGCGCTGATATCCATAAAATCGGCTGTTGCCACGGCCTGTGCAGCATCGTCAAAATCAACCACCGGGTTAAAGTTGATGTTATTGGTGCTGTTATCAAAATAGACCGGGCTGGTAGCGGTGGCAGCCGATGTGGCATTACGCCCGTTGCCCGACTGGTCGTTCCATGTTGTTATG
>DASUVL010000591.1:0-3821 GCA_036379015.1 Niastella sp. | reverse complement strand
ATAATTGCCAATATAAATGTACCAAGGTCTTGCCGAAAAAACAGTTAATCTTCAGGATATTAAATGTGTAAATAAATCATTATGAACCGCCATGGTACACAGCTTATAAAATTTTAAATTGAAAGTATATCGCTGTCAATCCAAACGCCTCAACAATCAGTGAGAAATATAAGCAGGCGGGTGATCTGAAATCAAGTTGAGTATCTTCTATTGTGATCGCACTGGATCGATTAATTGGCGATTTGATGGACTTTCAAAGGTATATACGTACTGGAGGTGAATTATAACATATGGTTTAGTATTAGAGCCTCGGGGCCCGCAGAAAATAAAAAAGGAAAGCTATCGAAGGACAGCTTTCCTTTTTTTTCAATTACTTAATTATTGCGGATACAGGATCTGTGTAGCCAGCACATCGGCTGAAGTAAATCCATTCCAGGGAAGAACAAATGAGTTCATCACTGAATTGGGATCTGACGTGGGCGTACCAGAAATGTGTATGCCCGAAGTTTGGTTGGTGTGGTGGAAACCAATGGTGTGACCAAATTCGTGTGTAATGGCAAACAATTTTTGGTTGGCTGCCAGGTTGTTGAAATTAGAATTGATCTCCACGCTTACACCAGGCCGGCCGTTGGAGGCAGGTAAATAAGCTCTGGCAATCCAATTGGCGGCCTGAAAACCCATAAATACCCGGCAATGTGCACCTGACTGACTGGATACGATAGACAGGCCCAATCTTGATGAGGGAACTGCATTCCAGTTATTTACAGCACCCTGAATCGCAGTTCTCCAATTAGATGGAACCGCAGGATCGATGTAAATGGTGATGTTGCTGTTGTACGAATTGCTAACGATGTAATTGTGCCGGCGCTGTTCTGTTGCGGCGGTCTTCCAGTCGGCAATCCGTTGTTGCAACTCGGGCAAACTAAAAATAACGTCCTTTTCTACAATAACCCGGTCGTTGTCGAATACAATCTGCTGTTGGTCAAATCCCTGGCTGGCTAGGTAACTGATAATTTCTTCCGTATTCTCATGATTGGCGGGCTCTTCATACTTTACAGATTTTTTAGAGCAGGAAGCAATTAGTAGTAAAACTGCGGCAAGAAAAAGCATAGAATTGGTTTTCAATTCTCTCATGTGACTTGTGATCATACTGTAAGGTTTTAAATGGTTGATAATAGATTAAAAATACCAATTGTAATGCGCAAGTCATTCACCATATTTCACACATTTTTAAAAATTTATTAACAGAATTTCACTTATCGGGTAGTAGTAAACGTTGATGTGGGAACGCCAATATGAAATATGCACGTAACTAATATTTATTATGAATATTTAATTATTCACTTGCGCATTAGTGATAGAAATAAAAGGAATGTATATAGGATTGGAAATCTTTACCGGCAAGATGGACAGGCCCATTTCAACGACTTAGAGATATTAATAATGTATATAAAAAGTGATGATATCAAAATCTCATTTTTTTTATGAACTTGTATGTTTTATACCTAAATCATTTGTCAATGACCAGCAATAATAACAGACCCGGCATACCAACTACCATTGTTCCATTTCTGGTGGTAAAGAATGGAGTAAAAGCAATTGAATTTTATACAACAGGGCTCGGTGCTGAGGAAGTGGTCCGGTACAGTCAGCCTGACGGAAGGCTGACTGCGAAACTGGCCATAGATGGCGTTGTGTTTTATCTTGGTGACGAGGAACCGGAATTTGGCAACTATAGCCCCGAATCAATTAAAGGAAGCCCTGTTCGTATAGTACTCACGGTTAACGATCCAGACACTATTTTCGTCCGTGCATTAAACGCCGGAGCCAAGCAGATCTGTCCGGTTACGACAGAAGAGTCCTGGAAAATAGGAAAGTTAGTGGATCCATTCGGGCATATTTGGGAAATAGGTCATCCTTTAAATGTGGAGTAGGCAGATGGCTGGGATTTCATTTCTCACCATCCCATTCTTCATAGAACTGCTCCAGATAGCTTTCCATAAACTTGTGTCTTTGAATAGCCATCTTCCTGCCCGTTTCCGTATTCATTCTGTCTTTCAATAACAACAGCTTTTCATAAAAGTGATTGATGGTAGGGGCTTTGCTATTCTTATACTCTTCTTTGCTCATGCTCATATTGGGGGGAACCGCTGGGTCATGCATCGGCCGGTTCTTAAAACCACCGTAATTAAAAGCACGGGCGATACCAATGGCGCCTATGGCATCGAGCCGGTCGGCATCCTGTACAATGTCCAACTCCTTCGATTTGAAGGGTTGGCCATGATTGCCGCCTTTAAAGGAAATATGTGTGATGATATTTTCTACATGTTCGATCACCGGTTCTTCAACCTGCAACGATAACAGCCATTCCCTGGCCATACGCGGTCCAATAGTTTCATCGCCATTATGAAATTTTGAGTCGGCAATGTCGTGCAGCAAAGCGCCCAGGGCTACCACCAGGTCATTGGCCTGTTCAAGCGTGGAAATATGTTGAGCTGTTTTCCATACACGATGAATATGCCACCAGTCGTGGCCGCCTTCTGCATCCACCAATGTCTTTTTTACATGGTCAACGGTTTGCGCAATGATCAGTTCTTTGTTCATGGCGCGAAAATACAAAAGAAGTCTGAGCTCGGAAGACCGAGGTCAGAGGTCAGAAGACCGAGGTCTGAGGTCAGAGGTCAGAGGTCTGAGGTCAGAGGTCTGACGAGTCTGTATTTCCTACTTCCGACTTCGGACTTCCGACTTCGGACTTCGGACTTCCGACTTCTTATTTCATGATCATTGAAGCAGCGGTGACTAAAACGATCAACATCGCATCATCCATCCCGTACCTGATCTCCTTCAGGGCATGGCTCATTTTCTTCTCCACTGTTTTTACGGAAATATTCTTTTGTTCGGCGATCTGTTTGTAGGTAAGACCTCCATCGCGGTGCAGGAGGAAGATCTCCTGTTCATCGGGGGGCAATGTTTGAATAAGTTGCTGGTATAACCCTTCCAGTTCTTTAAACAGCACCGGATCTTCAATAAGTATATCTTTTGAAATGCCGGCCAGCCGGTTAAAGAAGTCCTGGTCTGTTTTGGCTGCCCTGATGGCTTTAAACACCTGGAATCGAACGGCCTGGTGTAAGTAAGCTTGTAAAATGTCCACCTGCACCTCCTGCCGGCGTTTCCATAATGAAATAAAAACTTCCTGAACGGCATCCTGTGCAGCGTCTTTTACCTGTAATATATTGTGAGCCGATGTATAGAGTGGTTTCCAGTACCGGTTATAAATTTCAGCAAACGCCCCTTCATCACTTTGATAAAGCTGATTCAGTAACTGGTCATCGGTATGCGTAGGATAATTTTGCACGTTATTACCCGAAAGTTAAGACAAATTTAACCTCCCTGGTAGTGCATGGAGCAGAAAACTGCAAGAAGATACCTGATATTAGTTATTTTATATAAGCGTTGCGCTGCTAAAAATTATTAGCTATCTTAATAAGAGAAAAGGAGCAAAAGAGACCTTCTTCAAACTCTTTTACTCCTTAATCTCTTTGCTTCCGGGAAGCCGGGGATAGAAATCAGCATCGAATAAGAGAGACCTTCTTCAAACCCTTTTATTCTTTTGCGCCCGGCTTTCACAGAAGCGTTCAATAGAAATCTGCAGATGAGCAAAAGAGAACTCCCCTTTAAGCTCTTTTTGCTCGCATAACCCCTGGCGCCGGATAGGTTGCAACGTTCTCCATTGCCTGAGGTGTTGCTATCGTAAAACCTTTATGGTTTATAATCTGTATCGACCTGTCAGGTCCACATTAACCTGCTGAAATTGCCAGACT
>DASUVL010000590.1:0-6381 GCA_036379015.1 Niastella sp. | reverse complement strand
TCCGTACGATCGCCCTTCTTTTCACTACCACTACTTTGATTGTAAAAGCGGTATTTTTTCTCAGGCACTATGAGGGTAAGCAATGCATCAACAAAAGTGGTTTTACCACTTCCGTTGGCGCCGGTCAATAAACTGGTTTCACCCATTGGCCTTATGCTATGCACTACATCATCGAACGTGCCCCAGTTGAATATCTCGAGGTATTGTAACCGAAATCCGCTTTTCTGACTATCAGTACTAAAAACGTTTAACTGCATAATTGTAATGATCAGTTTTTACTTTGAATCTAACATAACACCTGTCAGGCAGGGTCTTTACAAGTAAGGCCACCTGTTATTTTCACCTTACAACTGTTCCGGTTGCTCAGACAGGCTCGATTCCTTTATTTCCTTAAACCGTTGCAACTGTTGATAGAACAGGTCCAGCTCTTCGCTGCTGACTTTTGCCTTGATGATCTTCTTTATGCGGAACTTTTGCTCATCAGCCAGGTCATGATGTTCTGTTTTATCGAGGAAACCATTTTCCTCGGCTTTATCAATAAGCCGGTCTATTTCTTTAAGGAATTTAACGCGGCTCGCATTTTCTTTAAAGAACAGCTCGGCATATTCTTTTATTTCACGCCGCTTTTTTATCAGTTCCCGGTTAGTAGCTTCTCCTACTTCAAATTCTGCCATCATTTCACGCAATAACACCAGCATAACACTTTCTTCATAGGTGAGCGATCGTCTTTGTATCCAGGTAACTGGATTTTCTTCTTCATCTGTTTGCAGGTGTTTTACATAAGCGTAACCATCCTGTTCATCGAGCACCAGGGTTAAACCCAACTGTGGTAAAAAGGTGGTCAACTCCACTTTATATTGAATCAGCTTTTCCCAGGCGCTTTTTTCAACATACTCAATGGGGCCCTTTAGCAATTTTATTAATACAGATGTATATGGTAATATTTTATGCTGGGTGTTCATGTCGATTATTTGCTGAATAATAAATACGGCACCTCTACAAATTTTGTAGCGGCTTCATTTAACGGAATATGTTCACTGGTATTATGGATCACCTGTACGCGGCTGGCTTTATCGCGTAAGAAACTAAAATAACTTACTATTTCGGCAATGCCATTCTCCAACGGTTGTTGTTCCAGCACTTCTTTCAGGGTGGCCGTTTGTTTTACTTTTAATGCGTGTTCCACCTTCTGCCATAATCTTTTTTTATCTATATGAGTGGTATTGACCATCCTGCTGAACCTTTCGGGATCAGCAATTTTTTCACTGGCGGCTATGGGTTGCTTTACTGACACGATCGCTTTCTTTTGCTCAAATTGCAGCTTACGCTCCATCAACATCTTTATCTCTACGCCCTCATCCAAAGTAATGCCTCCAGAAACCTCCTCATCCATCAGGTCAAAGATCAGTTCCTTGATGTTACCTATCTGTTGACGTAGTCGCTTATGCCGGGCAATTTCTTTTTCAGAAATAATGCGGCTGAGCTTTTCGGCCATTTTATCATTGGCATCATACACTGTTTTGCCCTGCTCTAATAACAGGGATTTAATGTTCTCCAAAAAGGCGGAGTCAGCTTCTATACCCCGGTCCTTTAACAGGTCAAGTAGTTGTTCCGTTAGTTCTTTCCAATCGTGCTGACCGGCCCGGGAGATCAAAAAGTCCCAGAAAGCATAAAAGCTTTTGCCCTGGTTGCTATGACGCAAGGCATCATAGGCGGCAAAGGCAAAACCAACGATGGCACCTTTATTCTGTTCTGCTTTTGTATGTTGCTCAACAATGGCACGGTGTATTTGCTTGAAATTATCTTCCACTTCCCTGAAATCGCTGATCAGTTCATAACAAAGCCGGGTAAACAATTCCAATCGTTCCTGCACCTGCGCATTGCTGTAGTTATCAGGCGCCACACCCAATTCTATCGCTTTGATCTCTTTATCGATCTCAGCGCGCCGGTCTTTTAACATTTGTAACCGTTTTGGCCGGTCGTCTTCCGTTTTCTCCACAATATCCTGCAGTGAATTAAACAGTAACTTAAACCGGCTTTCGGTGCCCACGTGGTTGCGGGCCTGCAGGGTAAGCAGCCATTGAAATACTTTTTCCGTATGTGCGCTTAACTGATACTGGATATTGCCTTCGGCATCCTGCAAGTCCTGCAGAATTCTTTTTTGTACCCAGTTTAAAATGTATTTACGGCTGCGGGTCTCTTCATCTTCCCCAAAAATAATTTTGGCTTCCTCAAAGTCTTCCGTCCCATCTTCCTGGTGCGATAAGGTTTCTGCCAATAACTGCACAAACAGGTCTTCGGGAACAACAAACCGGTTCTCTTCCTTAAAAACATGGTATAAAAAAGGTAAATACCAACGGGCGCTCCGGGAGCGGAGCATTTGTATGGCAGGATTGGCAGTCAACAAAAACAATATTTCTTCCTGTTTCATGGTCACAATTCCTGTAATGAGTTTTCTGGTTACAGGAGGGGTCTAAAATAGGTCAATTATAGAAATTCCCTAATTTATCTCTCCCCCGATTGTGCATAAATTGTCACGCTTATTATACGTGAATAACCTGGTAACTACCTGCTATGCAGATGAAATAATAACTGTCATTCTTACCCACTATTTATTTTTATCATATTTTAAATAGATAGTGTGTTGCTTTTATTAAATGTTTTTTTCTATCTTCCTGCCACTAATTTGTTATTGATCCATGCGCCTTGTTAAACAAATCATCCTATACTTTAAAGAGGGGAATTCTGATAAAGTTTATGAAATTGATCTATGCGATGTAGGTAATGATAAATATGTAGTGAACTTTCGCTATGGTCGAAGATATTCTAAACTAAAAGAAGGCAGTAAAACGCCGATCCCCGTTTCCCTGGCAGAAGCAGAAAAGCTTTACAATGCCCTTGAAGTTGAGAAATTATCAAAAGGGTATACCAATTCAGACAGCGGCGCTCCTTCCACTCCCACACCCAGTACATTTTCCCTTGCTTCAGAAACAACGATTGGCGCCAATTGGATGTCGATGCCTGCCGGTAGAACAAAGGGTATTTTGCAGCGGCTAGATAATGCGGTACAGGGCAATACGACCTCTTATAAAACCCAATGGAAACTTTCCCGCATTATATGGAAGGCAGGCGAGTATAAAATAAAGGAAGCTGCACCTTACATTATCAGGTTATTTAATAAAGGAGATGTTCTTCATCAATACTGTTGTACCTGGGCCCTGGCCCGCTGCGGTACAGAAATAGCTGCGCCGGCATTACAACAAATTTTCAGCGAACATACATCGCCGGTAATTACCAAAATAGCGGGGGCCGGGTTGCTGGCTGTGTTAAGCGCACAGGCTAAGGAAGATCATCTTACACACTATATTAATGCCTTACCCGATAATATAAAAACGGCCATTGCAGGCAACCAGGAAAAAGAACTGGCCGCCGTGTTGCAGGAAAGCATCACCCAGCAACAACCGCCGTACAACTGGCTGGAGAGCCTTTATATTATTGCTGTTGAAAAGAGATGGATACGTCCGTTTCTTAAAAAGATCTTATTACAGGTTCCATTAAAACCAAATTATTTCAAACATATCCGGGCTATATTTAAACAGGCTGAACTGTTAGATGATTTTGAGATCTCCGGTTTACTTACCTGCCGGTTTGAACGGGACCAGGAAATGTTCAGGCATCATACCCCTGTCAATAACCTGCGTGAAAAAGCTTTTTTTGGTGCAACAAACGAATATGTGAATCCACACCTTGAGCTGAAAAAGAAGAACACCCGGTTAGCTTATTCACAAAGAACGCGCAGGTATTTGCGTCATCGGGTTGATAGACGTTTACAAATGTATGGGAATACCAACAGCCTGGATTATGTAAAGCTGGCTACTGGTATCCTGATCGCCTACAACAAGGACCTCGATTTTAAAGAAGCATATACCAGGTCTGATTATCAATGGAACGGCCGCAATTATGCCAGCGTAGAGATCAGGTATCCGCAGAATGCACATGCTGTATTCATGCATAAGATATTAAGTGGCGATCATCCTGAACTGTTCCTTATTGATAATAAGGTATGGCGCATAAAATCTGAACAGGAACTGCTTGCTAACAAGACCACAACAAAGAACCCTACTACTAATAAAAAGGATGATGCCGGTCTGTTAAAAAAGATCGCAGGCATTTTTGGTAAGAAAAAAGAAGAAACGCTTCGGAAACCGGTAAGTAATGAAGCCCCGCAGGCCTCGCCGGTAAATGAAAATGGCACGCCGTTCCTTCATTTATGGAACCAAATGCCGCAGTCGTATATACAACTGCTCATGGAAGCGCAATTGGAAGAGATCCACGAATTTGCACAGGGCGGTTTAACCTCACATCCTTCCTGGAACCAGATCAAAGAAAAACTGGATAAACATGCGTGTAAAAAGTTATTGCTTTCACTATTCGATATACCTGCTGCCTTTGGTTTAACCATAACCATAGAGAAATTCGCCGGCAAACAGGCTGATGCCGATCTGGTGATGGCTATGCTTAATTCGCGCAATGCCGATGCCCGCCAAAAGGGTAAGGAATGGACCGCCACTTACCAGCAGCAATACCTGCAACAAAGTGATTTTATCAAAGACCTGATCTTTGCTGCTGACGGCGACATTGCTATCTGGGCGAAGGGACTGCTAAAAAACAGTAACCTGAGCAGCGAGGTAAAAACAGTAGTAACAGGTAAATCTATTGCTGAAATAATGGCTTTCTCTGCCATGAACAGCGATAATGAACAAATTCTCCAACGCGCTTCCGATACTTTATTTGAAGTCTTTAATAATGAGCTGCAACAGGTACCGCTTTCTATTATAGCCGATCTGCTGCAACATGACGTTCCTCCTGTATTATTGTTTGGGTTGCAATTGTTACGAACAAAACAACAAGGAGTTAATCTGCAGGAATTAAACCAATCGCTGCTATTTGGCTTGTTGCACCATAGTTATGAACCGGTACGTGATCAGGGATTAGCTTTGTTAGGCGATCTGCCTGTTGACACATTATTAAAATATGCAGAAGCCATTATCGTTTGCGGCAGGTCACCTTTTCAAAATGTAAGACGTGGACTGGCGCCGATTCTGGCCCGCATGGCGCAACAGGAAAGATCTTTTGGCGAAAAGGCGGCAGACATGTTGATGCCATGCCTGTTAAGAAAAGAAACCAGTGAGGGCATGCATGATGATATAAGCCATCTTTTATGCAATGAACTGAGCGATTACTTACAGAACGCTAACAAAGAAACTGCATTAAACTTATTATACGGCAATTACACGGCGGCGCAAAATGTGGGAGTGATCATATTGGAAAAATATACTGATCCGGCGCAGCTAACCATTCCCCAGGTAATTGCATTAGGCGGCCATGAAAATCTGAACGTACGGTCGTGGTGCTGGAAATTCTATAAAGAACAGGTAGCCCGCATCAAATATGAAAAAGATGCAGCCTTTAAATTACTCGAAAGCAAATGGACCGATACCCGGCAGTATGCCATGCAGTTTTTCAGGGAAGAGTTTACAGCAGATGACTGGTCGCCCGAAGCCCTGATCACCCTGGCCGACTCTGTTAAACCCGATATTGAAGCATATGGCCGGGAATTGATCACTAAGTTCTTCACCGGCGAACATGGCACTACTTATTTGTTGCATTTGAGTCAGCACCCCAGTGAACGCATGCAGCTTTTTGCTACCAATTATCTCGAACGCTTCGCGGCCGATGATATTGAAAAGATAAAATCACTGGAATTCTATTTCCGTTCGGTGTTAACGCGGGTAAATAAAAGCCGTATTGCCAAAAACAGGCTCTATCATTTCCTGTTAACCGAAGGCCGCAAATCTGAAACAGCTGCCGGCATCATCAGCGCTATCTTATCGGATGTTTCTGCCACTGCAGCTATAGGCGATAAGGCAAAGTGTATAGAGGTGCTGCTGCAACTGAGGTCGTTGTATGAAGTACAAACGCCATTGGTAGTGAAAGAGATAGAGACGAGAAGTTGACGAGTTGATAAGTTAATAAGTTTGGTGGTGTAAAGGTAGTAGTGAGTCAGAAAAAATAAAGAACGACAAACCATAAACCACAAACCATAAACTTATAGTTAGGATTCGGGAGGGTTAAATTTATAAATCATGTACTCAGAATAAACAATTTTTCATGCTATTTAAGTATCGATTTGCGGGAAATAGTACGGTTACGAGTACTTCGCAAAAAACAGGTTTGTCGTTTGCGCCCGATACCCTGCGTGAAAGCGCCTGGTTCGTAGGCAAGCTGCATAAAAAGCTGTCTTTTCGCGAAGCCATCTCGGCCCTGCATGATGTTGTAATAAGCGATCTGCGGTTTAAACCAAAAGATAAAACAGCCTAT
>DASUVL010000589.1:0-2078 GCA_036379015.1 Niastella sp. | reverse complement strand
AATAACACCGAAATTTCCAACACTATCTTTTATTTCCGATTACACATTACCACAAACCATTAAAACTATGACCTGTACGATGGGCCGTAAATGGCTGCTTATTGTATTAACTTTTTGGTATGCTTCTGTGCATGTTGTTGCACAGGAGCAATCTACAGCCGCACCGGCCGTAAAAACATTTGCATTACATGCTGATGTTACCGGCGCTGCGGCCAACAGTGTTAACCAGTTCACCGGCGATCTTGCATTTCCGCTGAACGTAGTTTCGTTGCCGGGACATAACGGCCTCGATGTTTCTGTTTCATTAAACTATAATGGCAATGTACAGGAACAGTCAAGTACCTGGAACAGGGAAAGCCCTACCAGCATAGTAGGCATGGGCTGGTCGATGGATGTTCCGAAAATTGTTGCCAATTATAAAGAAACAGGAGCCAAAGAAGATGATGACTATTACCTGATGCTAAAAGGAAGTTCAAATAAACTCATTCGAACGACTTCGGGTTATGACAATGACGCTGCGAGTTCCTATTATGAATACGCGACAGAAAGTTACCAGTTCTGGAAGATCCGCTACTATTATGATAACTACGAGGTAAAAGGTCCCGGCTTTTCGGGAGGACCTAATAAATGGGTGATCACAACGGAAGACGGCACCCGGTATATTTATGGCGATTATAACAGCGGCCGAAATACGGTTCAATATGCAGTACGGTGGAGTAATTGGATGGGCAATAGTACACAAATTAACAATCAAGGCCGTTTGGCCATCGAATGGGACCTATCGGAAGTAATTAATGTATGGAATGAAAAAATTACCTACGCTTATGAACAGGTTGAACAGTATGTTGGTTCTACCGCCGGCCTGAAACATACAGAAGCTTCTTATTTATCGCAGATCACCGATGTATATGGCCGTAAGGTGCAGTTTTATTACAATGAGAAAGCCTCTTACTTATATGCAGAACCGCATACCGAACGGCCGGAACCGGATGCCTACCAGGAAAGGTATGAAAAAAAATACCTGGACCATATTGATGTATTGCAGGATGATGGCAATAAGCTATTGTCGGTGCAACTAACATATACTACAATACATGGAGGGGGAATGGGTGCAAAAATGGTATTGTCTTCTCTGGTACAAAAGAATGCTGCCGGTAAAGAACTGCCAGGTATGCAGTTTTTTTATATAGATGACGATGACTCACCAACATTTGGCCATCTTAATGCAGTTCTCTATCCGTCAGGTGCAAACATTTTGTATCAATATTCTGCCGGTTTGCCGCTTCCTCGTGCAAACAGAGGCCGGCAGATAACAGCCCCCGCCGGTTATGCTGAAGCTAAAACATATATTGGCGAAGATTATGTGGCAGTTATCTGGCGGGAGTTAAGTAGCAATGGCTCACATGCTGATGAATCGAAGGCATTGGTGCTTTATATGTATAGCTGGGTAGGTGAATGGAAGGAACAATACATAGGCTTAGTAGGTTTTGCCCAACTGCCAAAAGATGAAGAGGTTGATCCCGCTTTTAAAGATTACAAAGATTTTCAGGCTACCGTGCAAAAAGATTTTTTTGCTGCGCTTACACATAATTCCTCCAACAACGGATCTAATTTGACTATAGTTTCCCGAAGCCAAAGTGGGCGAGGTGACTGGAATAGTTACACTAATTGGAATTATGATTATGGTGGAGGAATACCCACATTAATGTCGGGCGACAATTTTGTGGCAGTTGGGCCTAGTGAGGAGGATGGCAACCATCCTGGTAATTTATTTACCAATACCGGTGATACCTGGGTGCAAAAACCATTGCCACTGGCCGCCGGAATTTATGATTACACCGCTTCAAATAATTATTTCATATGTCAAAGACGTACAACACCGTTCTTGATGACCCCTATGCAAATTTATTTCAATTACCTGACTGAGGATAGGAAGTGGGTTACAAAAACGCTCGACAATTCAGTAAAATTCGATAACAGCGTCTCCGGCCGCAGTTTCTGGTCTTCCAGTAATTCCATGGCCATTGCCATGGCTAACAACAATCCCGAATATGCCTATCTCTGGGATGTTACCTACA
>DASUVL010000588.1:0-9737 GCA_036379015.1 Niastella sp. | reverse complement strand
TTAAACTCATTGGCAATGGCTATATTATTGGCGCCGGGTTGTGGCAATATGGCCAATCCTATTGCATATACGCCGTTGTACTTCCAGCTTTGTTCCTCTACCTGTGGCCCCAGTTCAACCCTGGCCACATCGCTTAACCGCACGATGCCTGTACTATCATCACGCAGGATCAGGTCACGGAAATCTTTTTCGGTAGTTAGCCGGCCCAGGGTTTTAATAGTTAACTCGGTATTGTTGCCATAAATTTTTCCGGGAGGCAGTTCAACGTTCTCATTGTTCATGGCCGTGCCGATATCATTATAAGCAATGCCATAGTCATTCATTTTATCCTGGTTCAACCATATACGCATCGAATAGCTTTTGTCGCCAAATACGGTTACCGAACTTACCTGGTCAATGGTTTGCAATTGTTGTTGCAAAACATTGTCGGCATAATCGCTCAGCTCCATCAATCCCTTGGTGCGACTTTGCACTGCGAGAATTAATATAGGATCTGAATTAGCATCTGCCTTGGTAACAACCGGCGGCGCATCGATATCCAGCGGTAAACTTTTGGTGGCCTGACTCACTTTATCGCGCACATCACTGGCTGCTGCTTCCAGGTCAACGCCGAGGTTAAACTCAACGGTAATAACACTGCTGCCAAGCGTACTGGTGGAAGATATAGTGCGTATGCCGGGAATACCGTTGATCTGTTTTTCGAGCGGTTCTGAGATCTGGCTTTCTACAAGATCAGGATTGGCGCCGGTATAACTGGTAGTAACTGTAATGATGGGTGGATCAATGGCCGGATAATCCCTTACCGCCAGATAATAATAGCCCACTACGCCAAATAAGATCAGCACTAAATTCATAACAGTGGCGAGTACCGGGCGTTTTAAGGATAACTCTGAAATATTCATTTACTAATTTGAAAATTTGAAGGAACCATTGGATTAAAGTATTTTGTATTCTGCCTTTAATTATCACATTAGCATATTATCACATTATTCAATAGTCTTTACATTACGAATAGTGACAGGTGCCCCGGGGCGGGCAAATAATACGCCGGTGACCACTACCGTATCGCCGGCATTTAGTCCACTTGTAATAGCAACATTATTGGCCATGCGCAAACCGGTTTGCACGTTTACAAATGCAGCTTTTCCATTTTTCACCACAACCAGCTGGTTGTTCTTATCATCAGGTATTATGGCATTGGTAGGCACCATCATGGCTTTCGATTGACTGGCGCCTGTCACATACACTTTTACAAAAGCACCGGGCGAGGGATAACCGCGGTGCAATAACGCACGCACTTTGATGTTACGGCTTAGGGTGCTAACCTGCGGCTCGGTGGCAATGATCACTGCTTTTTGTTTAACAGAGTCTGCTACGTCGGTGAGCACTTCTACCGTAGCTCCTTTTTTAATCAGCGAGCTGTATTGTTCTGGCAGCATGAAATCTACTTTAGCTTTGTCCATCTGCTGCAGCGTAGCTATAATGGAGGAAGGCGACACGTAAGCGCCGGGGCTTACCTGCCGCAATCCTACCACACCGGTAAAGGGCGCTTTTATGATGGTTTTATTGATCTGAGCCTGCGTGTAGGCAATATCAGCCTGGGTGCTTTTTACATTGTTCAGAGCAACATCATAATCGCTTTGATTGATGCCGTTAATGGCCAGTAACTGCCGGTCGCGTTCTTCCGTTTTCTGATAAAGATCCAGCAGCACTTTCGATTTCTGCAGCTGCGCCTGCAGGTCGTCGTCGTATATACGCGCTATGAGCTCGCCCTGCTTTACATGGGCGCCTTCGGGCACGTGCAAATAAGTAATGCGGCCGCTTACCTCGGGATGCAGTTCAACATATTCATTAGCCACAATACTACCGGTGGCTTCTACAGTGTTGGTAATGCTTTTTGCATTGGCCACCATTACATCAACAATAGCGGGTTTGCTAACCGGTGCCGCCGATTTAACCGAAGTGGCTTTTCCTTCACAAGCTGTTACGAAGGCCATAATACAGGCAACGCCTGAACAGTACAGCATGCCCCTTACGAAAGAAATTCTTTTGTTTAACATATTTTTCACGTGGTTACTTGTTGCGTTTATCTGTGTTCGCGGGTGTGTGCCAATGCCGACCAGGTGCCTCTTCTGCCATTATCATGCGGCAGATCTTTATACAGTTTTATTTCTTTTGGCCGCATGGTCACCGGTTCATGAGGTGGTTGTATGGCAGGTTTAAAAATCCGCATTTCACGGTCGTTCACTTCTGCCACTGCCGGCCGCGGATGTGTATGAATCACTACCGGCGATATACGTTTTCCGGTAAACCGTTCCACTTCTTCTATCCGCGGTCCGGTGGCAAATAATGTTCTGCCCGGTGTATATTTTGTATTGTTGATGATCACCGAAGCCGACAGCACGGTCTCGTTTTTGCGTTCATCAAGGATATAATGGCCCATATCTCTTTCGTATATATACTGGTGTGGTATAAATGCCCAGTGTTCGAAGGGAATATTAATGCCAACCGACACGCCTATATCCATCCCCGGCGCCAGCGGAGCCCAGCCGTAATAGTCGCCACCGTTGCGCCAGCTAACCCAGGCAGGCGCCCATTCGTAGCCCGGAACCCATAGCCATCCATACCCGGTTTCATAAAACCAGCGTCCATAGTGAAAAGGCGCCCAGCCCCAGGGATAATCAGATACCCAGGTAAAGCCCATATTGGTATAATTCCAGTATCCGTTGGTATAATAAGGCCTGAAACCGGGATCGGTCGGCGACCATACATATCCATAACCCGGATAGTCGATCCACTTGCCATAAGGACTTAATTCATCATAGAAAGTTTGGTACGATACGGTGGTATCGGGTTCCTGTATATATGATAAATTGGTGTTATCCGGATCTGTAAAAAAGGTTTCATTTTGCCCATAGACTGCACTGTTACCAGGTGCAGCTTTTGCTGCTGCCAGTACGAGCAGCAACAACATCGATAATGCTGTCTTTTTCATAGCGAACCTGTTTTAATTGTTCTGCATTAACAGACGTTAAAATAAAAGCGGAATGGTTGCGTGAAGCGTTCATTAACTATGGATTAGCAAGTGTTAATTGGCGGTTAAATCGAAAGGCAATCCCGACCAGTCGGGACATAAAGGCAAAAAGGCAACGAGAAAGAATGTAAGGTTTTACCTGATGACTTATCGTTTCGGTTCCTTTGTGTCTTGTTGCCTTCCCCTTATGCATCGCTACCTGCTTTTGTGTTTTTCCTCGTTGCCTCGGTGCCTGGTTGCCTTTTTGCCTCGTCCCAAACGCCAAATAAGCTAATCAATGTGTTAGAATGAGATAATTATGTAATTGATATCTCTTTAATTTAGTTGATCCTTAACCACAGGAATTAGCCCATATGAAGAATTTAAAAAAACAACTGCAACAGGGCGCCACCCTGCATGGCTGCTGGTTGAATTTAGGCAGTCCGGTAACCGCAGAGATCGTGGGATTATCAGGATTCGACTGGGTGCTGATAGATCTTGAGCATGGTGCGGGAACCGAAAAGGAGGTATACCAGCAGTTGCAGGCGCTTGAACATACACCGGCTGCTGCTATAGTACGCATCGAAAGTACCCAGCGGCAACGTATACATCGTATACTTGATATGGGCGCCGAAGGCATTATGTGCCCCCGCATCACCAATACAGCGGAAGCTGCTGCTGTAGCCAGCGGATTGCATTATCCGCCCGATGGAACACGGGGTGTTGCTAAAATGGTTCGGGCCACTGCATTCGGACAAAATTTTCAAAACTATTATCAGCAGGCAAAAGAAAATATAGTTGGCATTGTACAAATAGAAACCACCGAAGCGCTTGACCACCTCGACGAAATTGCCGCCCTCGATGGCATTGATGTTTTATTTATTGGTCCTGCCGATTTAACCATGGCCCTCGGCATCTTTGGCCAGTTCGATCATCCGCTGTTCATTGACGCAGTAAAGGCAACGGTGAATGCGGCCAATAAGGCAGGTAAGGCAACCGGCATATTATTTTTTAATCCCGGCGAATATGCCCGCTACAGCAGCATGGGCATCCGCATGATCGCCTGCGGCGCAGATGCCACCTTTGTTGCCGATGCCGCTCGCAACATGGCCAATACATTACAAACATTGAGAAGCACAGGAAAAACAGGCAAATCATGATGTTATTCTTATCCGAGCCTGCCGTTATATTAATAACCGGAATTATTATAGTAGCCGGTGGCATTATCGGATTAAAACTGCATCCCTTTCTGGCGCTTTTGCTGGGAGCGTTGGTGGTTGCTATTATGACGCCTGCATCGGCTGTTGAACAATATGCACTCAGCAAGGGATCCACAGCGGCTGCAGCCCTACAGCAGGCTAACCGGAGCGCAGGCGAAAGAGTAGCGCTGGAGTTTGGCAATACCTGTTCCAAAATAGGCATCATCATAGCTATGGCAGCCATTATAGGAAAATGTTTACTCGATAGCGGGGGCGCAGAACGTATTGTGCGATCGGTATTACGGCTCACCGGTTTAAAGAGAGCACCGGTAGCTTTTTTGGTAAGCAGTTTTTTTGTGGGTATTCCCGTGTTCTTTGATGCAGTTATATTACTCATGACGCCGCTGGCGAAAACCATCAGCATGCGCCTGGGGAAAAATTATCTGCTGTTCATTCTTACCATTGCCGGCGGAGCAGCTATGGCCAACTCACTGGTGCCGCCGGCCCCGGGGCCCTTGTTCCTCGCAGGCGAAATGCATATTGCCATGGGCACCATGATGATCGCCGGTATTTTGCTGGGACTTTTTACCATTACAGCAGGCTATTACTATGCCGTGTGGGTAAACAAAAAATGGCCTGTTGAAGTAAGAGATTCACTCGATGCAAAACTCGAAGATATCAGGTCGGTTTCGTTACAGGAGATGAAATCACTTCCTCCCTTGTGGCTATCGCTGTTGCCCCTGCTGATACCATTGGTATTTATATGCGCCGATACAGCGCTGCACTCCGTACACGGCGGCCGTACCGAGACTGTGTCACCTTCTGTGTTTTTACAAAAAATGACCGCAGTAATAAAATTCCTGGGCGACAGAAATATTGCCCTGGTCACCGGTGCGCTCATTGCACTATTAATACTGGTAGTGCATAAAAAAGAAAGCAGGGCCGGTTTAAGTTCGGCTGTACAGGGAGCGGTTATCAGTGCAGGTGCAATAATACTGATCATTGCTGCGGGCGGCGCTTTCGGCGGCATGCTGCAACAAACAGGTATCAGTCAACGCATTGCCCTGTGGACGAAAGATTACCAGATGGCATTGATACCGATGGCGTTTTTTATCACCGCTATTGTGCGAACAGCGCAGGGATCGGCCACGGTGGCATTAATAACAGCATCGGGCATTTTATCAGGATTAGCACATAATACCAGTTTGCCTTATCACCCATTGTATTTAGGACTGGCTATCGGCTGCGGATCGAAATTAATACCATGGATGAATGATGCCGGGTTCTGGCTCATTTGTAAAATGAGTAACCTGACCGAAAAAGAAACATTAAGAGCATTTGCACCTATGCTGCTGGTTATGGGACTTACGGGGCTGGTCATTATTATGATTGCCGCGAAGTTGATGCCACTGGTTTAATTTGATAATGTGATAATATGATGATGTGATAATGAAGAGAGAATACAAAAACTATCAATTTATTTATAATGGAGAAAATAGGATTTATTGGATTAGGCATCATGGGTAAGCCCATGGCATTGCATTTGATAAAAGCAGGTTATCCTGTATGTGTATTGCAAAAAAACAAAGCCGCCACCGAACTGGTAGCCGCAGGCGCCAAAGCCTTTGCTACCGGTAAAGCCATAGCGCAGGAATGTGATATCATCATCACCATGCTGCCCGATTCGCCCGAAGTACTGGAATTAGTAACTGGTCCCGACGGAATTATTGAAGGCGTACGCCCCGGTAGTTTATTTATCGATATGAGCACCATTGCACCTTCGGCGGCAAAAGAAATTTACCAGTTATTAAAATCAAAGGGTGTTGAAGCGCTGGATGCGCCCGTTTCGGGTGGACAGGTAGGTGCTACGTCTGCATCTCTTTCCATAATGGCAGGTGGTAATGCCCCTGCTTTTGAGCGGGCCCTGCCTTTGTTCAACGCAATGGGAAAAAATATTGTACATATCGGTGAAGCAGGCGCCGGACAAATGACAAAAGCCTGTAATCAAATGATCGTGGGCATGACTATTCAGGCAGTGGGCGAAGCCTTTGCCCTGGCGAAAAAAGCAGGTGTTGATCTGGAGAAAATGCGTGAAGTGCTGCTGGGTGGTTTTGCACAAAGCCGCATTCTCGATTTACATGGCAAAAGAATTATTGAAGAAAACTTTACGCCCGGCTTCAAAATAAAACTGCATCGAAAAGATATGAATATCGCGCTGCAGGCCGGCAAAGATTTTTCAGTTCCGTTATATGGCACCGCACAGGTTAGCGCGCATATGGATGCATTGATAGCACAGGGCAAAGGCGAATGGGACCACAGTGCTATTGCCTGGCTGATACAACAATTGTCGGGAATAGAATAGTTGATACAACCGACCTGTCAGGTATGCAGCAGCAGGCTGATAATGCAAGCTGTTAAAGCGGACCTGACAGGCCTGAACCGATCACAAATTTTAAAACTTACCTATACACGTATACACGCTTACATGAACATGAAAATCAAAAACGCACCCCGTATCAGGGAAATGATCGTAACACCAATAGCTATTACTGATCCACCCTTATTGAACGCAGCAGGCTTACATGCGCCTTATGCATTACGCACCATTGTTGAACTGATCACCGATGATAATATTTCGGGGGTTAGTGAAATTCCGGGTAATATAAGCATCAATGAGTCCCTTGAACAGGCACGTCATTTAATCATAGGAAGATCTCCCGTACAGTTAAACAGCATTGGCCGGGAGCTGGAAAATTATTTTGGTAAAGAAACGGCATCGCATCGTGGTGATACACCCTGGGACCAGCGAAAGCTGGTGCATATTTTCAGTGCTATTGAAGTAGCCTGTCTGGATATCATCGGAAAAATTACCGGCCTGCCGGTGGTTGACCTGTTGGGAGGAAAGATGCGCGAACGTGTTCCCTTTGCCGCTTATCTTTTTTACAAATACGAAGGCGCCGGCGGCGAACTTGGATTTAACATCGATAAATATGCTACGGGATGGAGCGCCGCGCGTCAGGCAAAAGCGCTTGACCCGGAAGGTATGGTACAACAGGCAAAAGCCATGTGTACCGAATTCGGGTTCCGTTCTATAAAATTAAAAGGCGGCGTATTTGATCCGGCCCAGGAAACAGATGCCATTTTTGCCTTGCGCGATGCCTTTGGCGAGCATATTCCATTGCGTATTGACCCAAATGCTTTGTGGACGGTTGAAACCTCTATACAATACGGCCGTAAAATGGAAGGCATCATTGAATACCTCGAAGATCCTACGAGAGGACAAAAAAATATGTCGATCGTGCGGCAGGCACTTAAAACACCGCTGGCGACCAATATGTGTACCACCTCCTTCGACGATATACCTAACAGTATCACTATAGGTGCCGAAGATATTATTCTAAGCGATCATCATTTCTGGGGAGGATTACGAGCTTCCATGGAATTATCAAAGATCTGCGCCACGTTCGGGCGGCATCTTTCCATGCATTCAAACAGCCACCTGGGCATATCGATGGCGGCTATGGTTCACCTGGGAGCAGCCCTACCCCATTTGCCCTACGACCTCGATACGCATTATCCCTGGCAATCAGATGAAGTGATCACTTCAGGCCGCTTCACCTTTGAAGATGGCGCCGTTGCTGTTCCATCAGCGCCTGGTTTAGGCGTAGAGTTGGATAGACAGGCGCTGGCAAGACTACACCAGAATTATTTACAATGCGGATTAACCAAACGCGATGATGAAACAGAAATGAAAAAAGTAGTGCCGGACTGGAAGTTTGAAGCGGTGCGGTGGTGAAACATTAATTGTAAAAAATACCTATTTTAAAAATTACATATATTTTTTATCTTTGTTTGGTTAACCCTTTAGATCTACCGGTAAGCCTACATACTTACCGGTAGGATTTTTCCCAACCAAACCCTTCAGAACCATGATCGTACAATTTGAAAACAGCTGCAAGCTAACGAATCCCTCCCCACCTTTAATTTTTTACCGCCTGCTGTTTACTTAACAGTCAATTACCTACTTACTGTTTCCATTACCTACCTACTGTTACTACCTGACAGGGACCATCACCTGATCTTATTTTATTACAATACCCCGAAAAATGAAAAAATTCATTTTCACTATTCTTTTTATAATTACCTGTTCGCCCGGTTACACCCTGAAAGTTTAGTACACTAAGCTTTCAGGGTTTTGTATTTCTGAAACATATTGTTCTTCACGTAAACACCTATAAACTGGTCACAGTTACCGTAGTTGTTCCATAGATCAACATAAGCGCTTTATCAACGGGCAGATCGCCTGGTTGTCCCATAGGGGATAAGGGAAGACGGCTCGTTTCTATGACCGGATAATCAGGAACAAGGCCCATTGAATAATCGCCTTTGCCCAACCCATCGGCAATTTTATAAACCGTGGGCATTATCAACCATTCAACCTGTCTCGGGCTTCTTATATCTTCTATTGGAAAAGCAGCTTCGTCTTTTCCCAACGTTGTTTCACCAATGCGAATCACAGTAGTATATGGCGCCAGGTTGTGCGTTAATAATTCGGCGGCGGAGGCGGTAACCGGAGAAGTAAGTATGAAAACCCTGGATAATCCAAGATTGCGCGATTGCAAGTCGCTCATGTTTTTTCCACTGGTATTACCGGAAAAAGCAATTGCCTGCTGAAAAGTTTGTTTTACCGTTCCCCCATGCTTGTTGCCCTGGTAGGTGATAAAAGTACTATTCGGGTTAAATGAAGCAGCCAGCATTGCAGCCAGTTTGGTGGCAGAAGCCACACTACCCCCGGGATTGTATCGTAAATCGATGATGCATTCCGAAACGCCTTCGTTCTTCAATTTCTGCATACTTTGTAATAGAATAGCATCATCCTTATCTGCACAAAGAAAATAAGCCAGATAACCTGTTTTTTTACCATTCTGCTCAAATACTTTTGTTGCGTATATGCCCCGTTGTGACACATAACTGCTTTGCACCCCTACCCTTACCGAATCAACCAGCGCCGTTTGATCATTATTGAAAGCAGCGAGTTGCAACATGACGGACTCCGCCTGTAATGCATTTATTGCGGTCTCGCGATTTTGGGGCGTTATAATTTTGTCATTCACAGCATTAAATAACATACCTCGTTTAAATCCTCTGCTGTTGGCATTGCTACCAGGTACAACACAGGTGATAACGCCCACCAGTTTTTGTGCATCAAAAGGATGTATTGTTAAGGTATAATTAAAGCCATACAGTTCAGCTGAAGTTTTACGCGGTCCTATTGTGCTTCGGTTGCTGATCCAGGAAAAACGGTCTTTGGGCGACAACAACTGTTTAAAAAAGTCTTGCGTAGACAAAGAATAATCGGGGTTCGCCGGCATTTCGGCGCTCCAGTAATAATACAATTGCATACTATCATACACCCATTTATTTAGCTTACCCAAAGAGTCAGTTGGTTGCCAGGGTATATCCTTTTTTTTGCTGCATGCAGGCCCTGGTATCAAAGCAGTTAAAAGCAGTATATATACAATTAA
>DASUVL010000587.1:0-3395 GCA_036379015.1 Niastella sp. | reverse complement strand
GAGTACATATGGCATCTATACGTATGGTTCCAATGTGTACGTGAAAAATAACCTGGTCTATATAACCCGTGGTGGTACGGGAACAAAATATTGCCTGAACTTTGCTTCCACCGGTGTAACAACTTCTGGTAACAATGATCTGTACATGAATGCACCGGCTGGTACCAATAGTATTGGTTATTACAATGTAGCCTGGTCAACATTGGCCGGCTGGCAGGGGACCGGCTTTGATCTCAGCAGCGTATCGCTCGATCCGCAATTTGTAAATGCGGGCGCCGGCAATTACAGGCCAGCCAATGTATTCCTCGATAATATGGGAACACCGGTTGGTGTTACCAGTGATATATTCGGTTTGGCGCGAAGTAGTACAACGCCAGATGTTGGCGTCACTGAATTTATATC
The DNA here is from genome assembly GCA_036379015.1 of Niastella sp. Classification (GTDB taxonomy): domain Bacteria; phylum Bacteroidota; class Bacteroidia; order Chitinophagales; family Chitinophagaceae; genus Niastella. The sequence continues at coordinate 2,993 of DASUVL010000587.1, read as the reverse complement.
AGCGGCCTGTACAACGCCACCAGTACCAGGTACGGTGACCAGCACCGCCAACCCGGTATGTGCGGGATTAAATTTTTCGCTGAGCCTTACCGGTGGTACAGCCGGGTCAGGTCAAACCTATCAATGGCAGTCTTCACCCGATAATGTAACCTACACAAATATAACAGGCGCTGTAAGTGCCGTATATACAACATCGCAAACAACCAGCACCTGGTACCGGGTAGCTATTACCTGTGGCGGATCAACCGTACTATCAGCTGCTTTGCAGATCAATACAACGGCTGTGTCCTATGCAACATTGCCGTATACGGAGAGTTTTGAAGATACCTGGATCAACGGATGCGATATCCGGGAGATCCCGAATAATTTCTGGAGAAGCCAGCCGGGTACGGGTAATAACTCCTGGCGCAGATATGATGATGGTGTTGCGGCTGCATGGGCGAATCCTGCATTAGGTGCATACACCCCTTCAGCAACCCATGGTTCATATTCTGCCCGCTTCCATAGCTATCAGGCTTCTGACGGCGCTATGGGCTCCTTAGACTTCTATGTAAACTGTAATACAGGCGTTGCAACCAAACGTTTACGGTTTGATTATATCAATGTAACAGGTGATGATACCATGCAAGTGTTGTTGTCTACAGACGGTGGGTTGACCTTTACACACCTGAATGGTTATACCGTAGATGGAAGCTGGGATAGAAAAGTGATCAACTTTGTTTCTACCTCTGCTACTACGGTCATCCGGTTCAGGTCAACGTCGGATTTTGGTTTCTCGGATATCGGGATAGATAACCTGTCGATGTTCAACCTGGAAGATTGTTCAGGTACGCCGGTCCCTGGCACTACCGTATCATCCAATGCCGTGGTTTGTCCGGGCTCGCCTTTCTCGTTGAGTGTGAACGGACTGCCATTGCAAAACGGGTTAACCTATCAGTGGCAATCATCCGCTAATAATATTACCTGGACAAATATTTCAAACGCCACCGGTGAAACACACACCACCGCACAAGTTGCGGCCACCTGGTACCGCATCTTTATAACCTGTGCCAATGGCAATCAATCAGCCAGTTCAGTACCGGTGTTTGTACCTATGCGGGCCCCGCTGTATGCACCACTCCCATATGCAGAAAGTTTTGAAAATACATGGGTCAATGGTTGCGATACCCGGGACATTCCCAATAGTTTCTGGAACAACAATCCCGCTACCGGGGATGACTCATGGCGCAGGCACGATGATGGTGCATCTGCTTTATGGGCTACCAACAATGGTGAATATACGCCGGTAGCTGCACAAGGTTCGTATTCTGCCCGCTTCCATAGCTGGAATGCCGATGATGGCGCACAGGGTAAATTCGATCTGTACATCAATGCCAGTACGGGTGCAGCCAATAAACGATTAACATTTAGCTATATTAATACCAGTGGTGATGATAGCCTGACGGTATTCCTGTCGCAGGATGGCGGAGTTACCTTTACAAGGCTGGATAGTGTGGGTCTCCGCTCAGCCTGGAATCAAAAAGTTCTTTTCTTTAATTCAACGTCAGCTACTGCTGTAATTCGCTTCCAGGCCACATCTGATTTCGGTAATACCGATATTGGGCTGGATGACATCCTGGTGGCTGAGTGGCCCGATTGTTCGGGTACACCCAATGGTGGTACCACCATTACTACAAGCAGCACTGTTTGTATAGAGCCATTTACCCTAAGTACATCGGGTATAAGTACCGGCAATGGTATTACCTACCAATGGCAAGAGTCTGTAGATAGTTTAACCTGGAATAATATACCCGGAGCTACTAATATTTCCCATACTACCGCACAGGTAGGTACACACTGGTACCGGTTGGTAACCTTGTGTGCCGTGAGCAGTTTGTCAGCTAACTCCACGCCCGTGAAGGTAATTTCACCTACACCGGTTTCAGGAGTATTTACCATTGATAATTCCCAGTTACCCGGTAACGGCAACTTTACCACCTTCAATGACGCATACGATCATATCAAGTGCGGTATCAACGGACCAGTAACATTTAATGTACATACGGGTACAGGCACATACAATGAACAGTTGACTATGATCTCCGTACCGGGCGCCTCTGCGGTTAACACGGTAACCTTTAAAGGCGTAGGCAGTGGCGTGCTCGGCTTTGCTTCTACCAATACCAACGAACGGGCAGTTATAAAACTGAAAGGCACCAAACATATCATCTTTGATAGCCTGATCATAAACGCCAGTCTGGGTACATACGGCTATGGCGTGCAATTGATGAGCAATACCGACTCAAATGTGGTTAAGAACTGTACCATTAACCTGTCAACCACGTCTACCACGCAAAACTTTGCCGGTATTGTAGTGAATGGTACTGATGCAGGACCTATATCAACCGGTGTTGTTTTGAGCGACGATAATATATTCTCCGGCAATACCATTACCGGTGGGTACTATGGTATTACCCTGGCAGCCACATTCAACAACGGCGGCAACGGGAATAACAAGATCCTCGGTAATACCATAAAAGATTTTTACTCGTATGGTATTTATGTAAGCGGCAGCTATGGTACCATCATAGAAAAGAATATGATCAGCCGGCCTACACGTACCCCTGTAACCGATTTCTATGGTATCTTTTTCACTACGGAGAAAAATTCAGGTTGCCTGGTTTCTAAAAACCGGATCAGTAATCCGTTTGGCGGAGCGCCTTCCAGCACCGCTGCGTTTTACGGTATTAACTTTGATAATTCCAGCGGTTCAACCGGCGGCAACTTTAATGAAAATACAGTCAGCAATAACCTGATCTATGACATTAATGGTAATGGGTTAGTTTATGCTATTACCAATACCGCATCGGGTTATGCTTCGTATTTCCATAATACCATTTCATTAGAAAATATATCTTCTATATCCACGGCGGCAACCAGAGGGTTTTACCAAACCGGCGCTGCCAGTGGCATATACTTCTACAATAATATTATTGATATTACGCGGGGTGGTA
>DASUVL010000586.1:0-10416 GCA_036379015.1 Niastella sp. | reverse complement strand
CCGGGCGCATCGGCTTCCGGATGAAATTGCGTACCTACCATGTAGTCATTGAACCGCATGCCCATAATGGCCCGCTCAAGCGGTACATGCGGGCGTTCTTTTTCAATAGCTAAAATAGAAGCGCCCGTGTGTTGGAGCTGTTGGTGATCGGGTTCTATAACCTGGTAATTACGACTGTCTACTGCATAGAACGGATCGGGCAGGCTGGTAAATACGGGTTCATCGATCCCTTCCGGCATTACATGCACCGGAAAAACGCCAAAAGCGGTGGATTTACGCTTGGTTACATGGGCTACTTTAAAATACTGAACGGCCAGCTGAAAGGAGTGACAGATGAAATACACATTTTTTTTAGGGTGCTGTTCGCTTTTGTTGTATTGCTCAACCTCGTAGATCCATTCAAAATACAACCGTTCCCATTCGTGGCCGCTAAGCAACGGCGAACCGGGGCCGCCGGAAGAAATGTATATATCGTGATGTAAATCTGGCAACTGGTATTTAAGCCGCACGTCAAATTCTTTGCATACCAGGTTGATACCATGCGTTTTACTATATTGATGCAAAATATCCCGGATACACCGCATTCCCTCGTTTACCTGACCTTCATACAGATCAAGAAGGGCCACTCGTATGGTTGTTGGTTTATTCATAGTACAGCTGCAAAAATAACACAATTTGTGAGTCGTCATTGTGGCTGCAGCAAACGGTAAAAGGAGCCTACTTTACCAACACTTTCATCATTTCCTCTGCAACCAGCATATTGCCTTTCTCATTCAGGTGAACGCCATCTGAAGTAAGTATGCCTTTGTCTTTATTTTCGGCGTTATTAGCCAGGTTATAAGCCAGGAATGCTTTGCGAAGATCAATCAGGGCGCAATTGTTTTTTGTGGCAACGGTGCGAATGATATTGGCATATTTGTTCAGGTCGCCATCCAGTTCATTGGAAAAATCGGTTTTTTCGCCGATAGCGGCTGGGGTGCACATCAGCACTTTTATATTTTTTGCCTGTAATTTTTTGATAATTGCATTGTAGAATTGCTCAAATTTGGGGGCATCGGTACCTGTGCCGTTCTTCTTGTGCCATACATCATTTACACCCACCCAAATCACTACGGTAGTGGGATTTTTTGCCAGTACATCATCTTCCATTCTTAAATAAAGATCATACACTTTATTACCGCCGATACCGGCACCCATTAATTCATATTGATCCTTTAATCCTTTTTGGGCTACCAGGTTGCCCAGCACTGTTATATAGCCAGTTGGCGACACACCTGCCTGGGTTATAGAATCCCCGAAGAAAACTACCCGTTGTTTTTGTTGCATACCGGTAAAACTTACTAATGTAATGGCGATAAATGAAGAAATGTACAGAAGCAATCTCATAATGAATAGTTTTATAAGAATTGAAAATGCCCCACTCATGCAGGGCTTTAAAAGGCCAGCGAATCTAATCACAAAATTTAATATTTGTCTGTTCGGGCATCACTTTTTGCACAAAAAAGTCTGCCAGGGGGCATCCGCCGGCTGACAAATAAGCCACTCCTAACTGCCTGAGAAAGATCATAATAAATTCTTTTTCGACACTTTAGTGAGTTTTGAATAGTTTGTTATAATTTAAGCTTCATTGAATTTCTTACGGTTGCTGAAGAGGAAGCCAACTATTCAAAAAAGAGCGTTTGAATCGCTTCGAGCTAATCATTAAAAACTAATTGCATGCATAGCAACCCTGCTTTAAAAAAGGTATTAAAACCCGTGCACCTGTGGGCGCTGGCGGTAGGATTGGTTATTTCCGGAGAATATTTTGGTTGGAACCTGGGCTGGGACGTGGCAGGAACAGGCGGCTTTCTGATAGCTACTTTAATCGTCACCGTCTTTTACATTACATTTATTTTCAGCTTTACTGAATTAACTGCTGCCATACCACAGGCAGGTGGCCCCTTTGCGTATGCGTATAAAGCATTGGGACCACTGGGCGGTTTGGTTGCGGGCTATGCAACGCTGGTAGAGTTTCTGCTGGCGCCGCCTGCTGTTGCTTTTGCCCTCGGCAGTTATATGCATTTTTTGCATCCATCCTTACCGGTATTGCCGGTGGCCATTGGTTGTTATGTTGTGTTCACTCTGATTAATTTTCTGGGCATCAAGGAATCTGCCGTTTTTTCACTCATCGTTACTGTGCTGGCTGTAGCCGAGTTGTTATTGTTCATGGGTATTGTGGCGCCTGCATTTCGTTGGGAGAATTTCAAGCAGGATGCCATGCCCTTTGGCTGGGGCGGTGTATTTGCCGCATTGCCCTTTGCCATCTGGTTTTACCTGGCTATTGAAGGGGTGGCCATGGTAGCAGAAGAAGTGAAAGATCCGCAACGTACCATTCCCCGCGGTTATATTTATGGCATTGTAACCCTCGTATTGCTGGCGTTGGGCGTCATGTTCTTTACCGGCGGTGTTACCAACTGGCATAACCTGTCACGCATTGATTATCCCTTACCGGAAGCAATCAGTATTGTATTGGGAAAACAAAATAACTGGACAAAAATATTTGCGGGCATTGGTCTGTTTGGCCTGGTCGCTTCGTTCCATGGTATCATTATCAGTTACTCCAGGCAGTTATACGCCATGGCCCGAAGTGGTTTTTTACCTGAAGTGCTGGCAACCGTTAGCAAGCGGTTCAGGACCCCGTATGTTGCGCTGCTGGCCGGCGGCGGCATTGGTGTTATTGCCTTATGCATTGGCAATACCGCGGAGGTAATTACATTAAGCGCCCTGGGAGCTGTGGTTATGTATATAGTCAGCATGATCAGTTTGCTGGTGTTGCGCCGTAAACAACCTGCCATGGAACGTCCTTTCAAAGTACCTTTGTATCCGTGGTTCCCTTGGACGGCCCTGATACTGGCTGTTGTTTGCCTGATAGCCATTGTCTGGTACAACCTGTGGCTGAGTGTTATTTTCTTTGGACTGCTGATTTTATTGATAGTATTGTTTATTGGATTTCGCAAACGGGGGCTTAATTAGTTACCAGATACCGGTCGCCAGATACCATTTGTCTGTTACCAGGAATTGTAAACCTATCAACTTGTAAAACCTGTTAACTTGTCAACTTTGCAGTTATGTCTTACCGATTTACCATACAACACCATACATATAACTTTGATACATTAACAACGTTACTGGCAAAGGCCAGTCCGTACCGTTCGGGTGATGCACTGGCTGGTGTGGCCGCCGCAAATTATAAAGAACGGGTGGCAGCGCAATTGGCTTTGGCCGATGTACCGCTAAAGAACTTCTTACAGGAAACCATTATTCCCTATGAACAGGATGAGGTTACCCGGCTGATCATCGATTCGCACAATGCGCCCGCATTGGCGCCGGTCGCTCATTTTACAACAGGCCAGTTTCGCGACTGGTTGTTAAGTGATGAAGCTGATTCTGCCACCTTACGGCAATTAGCGCCCGGATTAACACCGGAAATGGTTGCGGCTGTTTCAAAGCTGATGCGCAACCAGGACCTGATCAGCGTGGCCAGGAAGTGTGAAGTGATCACCACTTTTCGCAATACACTTGGGTTACAGGGGCGGTTATCGGTACGGTTGCAACCCAATCACCCAACAGATGATCCTAAAGGGATTGCTGCTAGTATTGTAGACGGCTTGTTGTATGGCAGTGGTGATGCGGTGATCGGCATTAATCCGGCTACTGATTCTACCGAACATGTACGAACGTTGCTGAACATGCTGGATGCCATCATTCAGCGATTTAATATACCTACACAAAGTTGTGTATTGTGCCATGTTACTACTTCATTACAACTGATACAGCAAAAAGCGCCGCTCGACCTGGTGTTTCAATCCATTGGCGGTACGGAAAAGACCAATAAAAGTTTTGGTATAAGCCTGGCGCTGTTGCAGGAAGCCTATGAGGCCGCATTGACGTTACAACGCGGCACACTGGGGAATAACGTAATGTATTTTGAAACCGGGCAGGGAAGCTCTTTGTCGGCCAATGCACATGAAGGCGTTGATCAGCAAACCTGTGAAGCCAGGGCATACGCCGTAGCCAGAAAATTTTCTCCCTTACTGGTAAATACAGTTGTTGGGTTTATTGGCCCCGAATATTTGTTCGATGGCAAACAGATCATTCGCGCGGCTTTGGAAGATCATTTTTGTGGTAAGTTACTGGGGTTGCCTATGGGCGTGGATGTTTGTTATACCAATCACGCCGAAGCTGACCAGGATGATATGGATAACCTGCTGACCTTATTGGGTGTTGCCGGTTGTAATTACATTATGGGCATACCTGGTGCAGATGATATTATGCTGAATTATCAATCTACCTCGTTTCACGATGCATTGTATGTACGCAAGGTGTTGGGATTACGACCGGCGCCGGAGTTTGAGCAATGGTTGATAGGGCAGGGGATCATGAATGAAACGGGAGCCGTATTGCCGGTGAGGGAACCACATAAGTTATTGCAGTTGATCAATTAATAATTTTTCATTTGGTATACATGGACATCCAAAAACCAACTATAGCAGCTGATCCCTGGGCAGAATTAAAAACATATACAGCAGCCCGCATTGCTTTGGGAAGAACCGGAACGGCCGAACCATTGCAGGCATTATTGCAATTCAGACTGGCGCATGCACATGCGCGGGATGCTGTATATGCGGTTTTGGATCAGGAGTTGCTGTTGCATGAATTACAATCATTGCAGCAGGCTGCATTTGTTTTACATACCCAGGCCGCCAACCGGAGCGAGTATCTGCAATACCCAGATCGTGGCCGACGCTTGCATGCTAATGCAAGCGCTCAGTTAAAGGAGTTCAACAGTACGGGTTACGATATTTGTCTGGTACTGGCCGATGGGTTATCGGCCACTGCAATTAATAACCATGCTATACCCTTGTTGAAATTATTACTACCTCTTTTTGAAAGCGCCCGCTTATCGGTTGCCCCCGTATGTGTGGTGCAGGAAGGCCGGGTTGCTATTGGAGATGAATGCGGCCATTGGCTGCAGGCAAAACTGGTAGCAGTGTTGATAGGTGAGCGACCAGGGTTAAGTTCGCCGGATAGCTTGGGTGTTTATCTTACGTATCATCCAACGCCCGGTTTAACGGATGAGTCACGCAATTGTATTTCCAACATTCGCCCGGAAGGGTTGCCATACCAGGTTGCTGCGGAAAAGATAGGCTACCTTATCAATGAATCGTTACGCCTGCAGCTCTCAGGTGTGGGATTAAAAGACAATACGGGGCAGATATTGGGAAATGGAAAATGAAAAATAAGAAATGAGAAATGAAAAAGGGAGGATATTGAATGTCTAATGTCGAAGTGACCAGGCCTTTGGTATTAATTAGCACATTAGCAAATCAGCACATTAGCACATTGACTTTACTGGATCTTTAATTTAAACTGACCGTTAGTAACAACAACAGAATCTGCAGCGGGATCGATACCATTGATATTCAGCTTTCCTGAAAAAGAACCTGTTAATGTAGTAGTGGTGATCTCAGTGAAAGTGATCTGGAATGGATTTGAATCATCGTATCCGCCGAAAAACATTTGAGTCCCATCGGTTGTGTTAGGATTATAAAGCCCCATCGTCGAATAATCTTCTGTGGGATCATTTACCTTGTACGTACCCTTGGCAAGAGGAATTTTGAGCTGAATGGAGAAACCGATGCTTTCGAGGTTATTGGCATCCTTTACCGCTTTTCCAAAAAAATCATAACTGGTACTACCGTCGCCCAGATCTACCATATTGGCTACCGCAGCAATATTAAATGTTTTGTTGACGCTGCCAATCTTGCATTTGATAAAGTATTGCGAAAGATCTTCTTGTGAACTCTTTTCTTTTCCACAAGACGCTACGAATACCAGCAATAGAACGACAGGCCAGCTACTAACCAGGGATCTTTTCATACCGGAACAGATTTATAACCAAAGATATTTTATTTCAGGAATTTCCTGCAGGCGTAGGGACGGGATTGGAGGCATAAACGCGTAAATGTGGGTAAATATTGTAGTATACAGACAATAAGTGCCAGATAGCGACAATTGCGACTATGGATGCGTTATAGCAAATACTAATATGTGTGGATCCTGAGGCGTGAAACGGTCCGCTAGCTGGCGGATGAAGCGTGAAATGGAAAACCGGCAACCGGTAACTTTCTTCCTCCCCCTTTAGGGGGAGGGGGGTAAATTATACGCCCGCCAGGAACTGACTATGGATATAATCTACCACATGCACCATACTGTTCGTTTGCTGAAATACTTTTAACTGCCGGTCAGCACCGGTACCTTCTTCCATCAGTTTAGTAACATAGTTTATAGCATGACGGCTACCCAGTTCATCAACTACATCATCAATAAAATCAAGTAACTCGTATATAAGAACCCGGGTATTGATCTCTTCTTCTTTTCCAAAATCGACCAGCAACCCGTCGATGCCATAGCGGCTGGCCCGCCATTTGTTTTCGTTGATCAGGGCCCGTGAGTATTGAATGAAATTGAGGTTTTGGGATCGTAGCTTGTATATTTTGGCGCAAATGCCCTGGAAAAGGGCGGCTATAGCAATTGTTTCCTGTACTGTTAAAGGAACGTCGCAGATCCTGAATTCTACTGTGTTATAAAAGGGATGTACGCGGAGGTCCCACCATATTTTTTTAGCGTTGTCGATACAGTTGGTTTTTACCAGCAGCTTTATAAAATTGTCATAGTCTTCTATCGTATCAAAGGTTTCGGGTATACCGGTACGGGGGAACTTATCGAATATTTTTGATCGGTATGATTTGTAACCGGTATTTCTACCTTCCCAAAAAGGGGAGTTGGTGCTAAGGGCATAAATATGCGGTAAAAAGTATCTTGTTGAGTTGGCAATGTGATTGGCCATTTCCCTGGTTTCCATGCCCACATGTACATGCAATCCGAAAATAAGATTACTACGGGCGGCATCCTGCAGCACATCTAAGATCTCTTTGTAACGGGCATGATCGGTTATTAACTGGCTTTCCCAGGCACTGAACGGATGCGTACCCGCTGCGCCTACCCAAAAACCCAGATCTCCGGCAATATGTGAAATGGTGCGGCGAAGATTACTTACGTCTTTATAGGCTTCATCAACATTACGGCAAACATCAGTCCCTACTTCTACCACTGCCTGGTGCATTTCGGCCTTCACTTTATCTTTTATTACTTTCTGTCCTTCGTTCACTATCCGCTGTTCGTGACTCTTCAACTCACGGGTAACCGGATCAAGCACCATGTATTCTTCTTCAATGCCAAGCGTAAAATGCGTTAAGTTGAGATTTGCCATTTCTTAGTTCTTAATTACCCCCCAAACCCCTGAAGGGGGAGTACATTTATTATTTATTGTTTTTTTCTCGTCACAAAGGTATCGGCTTCTGGTAACCGGTTTTGATTTTATTTGTTCCATATGCTATCTACTTATCAACTTTTTAACTTGTTAATTTTTCAACTTCTCTCATGCTTCTGTTTCTAATATTTCATCTGTCATTTCACCTAAGGGCGCGCGGCTCACACTTCGTTTGGTAAATTCTCCCCAGGTAAGATTGTCCTGCCCCGGTTGATGGGTAAGGGCTCTTTCAATAGCATAAGTAGCCGCCGTTTCAACCACCCATTCAAAATTATCGTCACCCACACTTGGCCGGTCAGCATCAGGCGCCGGGTTGCAAAAGTCAATAGCATAGGGAACCCCATCACGTATGGCCAGTTCAACACTATTAAAGTCGTATCCCAGGTATTGATTGAGGCGGCATACGATTTCTTCCATTTGGTGGACCCGGTCTGGGGAAGGGATGAAGTCACATTTATAACGCAGGTGGTGCGGGTTGCGTGGCTCATATGGCATTATGTGAACATATTTGCCACCAATGCAGTAGCACCGGTAATATTCCTCAAAAACGATTTCCTCCTGCAACAGCATTACCAGTTGTCCGGTTTCCTTATGAATATGAAAGAAATCTTCTTTATTATAAAGTTTATATACATTTTTCCAGCCGCCACCGGCATAGGGTTTCATATAAGCGGGAAAGCCAACATATTCAAAGATCTTTTCCCAGTTTAAAGGATAGGCCAGGTTGGCAAACGATTCATGGCTGGTATCGGTTGGCAATTCGTATGATGGAAGAATAACCGTTTTAGGTACTGGTATTCCGATCTTTGTGGCGAGGCAGTTGTTGAAAAATTTCTCATCGGCACTCCACCAAAAGGGATTGTTGATGACAGCTGTGCCGCAAATGGCTGCATTTTTTAGAAAAGAACGGTAAAAGGGAACATCCTGTGAAATGCGGTCAATGATCACATCATATTCAATGGCGGCGCCTTGTATTACTTTATCTATATGAACGGGTTCTGCTATAATATCTGGTGTATTCCTGCTATTGACGCGTTCAATAAAAGCCATGGGAAAGGTTCGTTCACGGCCGAAAAGAATACCGATTTTTTTCATACAATAGCATTTGAGTGAATCATATCCTGCACACATTCCCTGCTACCAAATTTATCGGAAGGTTCGATAAAAAACAAATCGTACAATTACTATACTTTTAACGTTACCACTATTGCATATTTACCTAATTTTGACGGCTATGCAAACAGAAGTTAGTACCGGCATAATGGTAGAAACGGTTGAATTGCCATCTGAAGCGCTCCAACGTACCATAACGATAAATTTTTACGGTCCGGCCAGTAATCCGGCGGATAATCAACTCAGTTTATTATTGTTGAACGATGGTCAGGATATTGAAGCCATGGGCTTTGATAAAATGCTTGCCTACCTGTTGCAAACTGAAACCATCACTCCCTTATTATGTGTTGGGATCCATTGTGAAGAGGACAGACTGCAGGAATATGGCATGATCAGCAGTCCCGATTTTAAAGGCCGTGGCGCCAAAGCCGGCTTATACCGACAGTTTATACTGGAAGAATTACTGCCATATATTCATTCGCGTTATAATCATATAGTTTTTAATGAAACTGCCTTTGCCGGTTTTTCGGTGGGTGGTTTAAGTGCGCTTGACCTGGTGTGGAATCATCCGGATGTGTTTTCCAAAGTAGGTGTATTTTCCGGCTCATTATGGTGGCGTTTGAAGGACAGGAAGAATAAAGATTTCAATGAAGCCACCGACCGGTTGATGCATGGGCAGATTAGGCAGGGACAATATGATCCCCGGTTGAAATTCTTTTTTCAATGTGGTGAGCTGGATGAAACAGAAGATCGCAATAACAATGGGGTGATCGATTCAATAGATGACACCCTCGACCTGATGCGGGAACTGCTGGCCAAAGGCTGGGTAGAAGGAAAGAATATGCATTACCTGCAATTACCGGATGGTAAGCATGATGTTCGCACCTGGGCCAAAGCGCTGCCGGTGTTTTTGAAATGGGGATGGCGGAAGAGGTAAGTCTTTGATCAATTTGTACTGTCCACCATTCAATAACCATTCAATATTTGAAAACTTTCTTCATTTAGAAGGGTACTCCAATTCGTTGAATGAAACCGCTGGGCGATTTTCAATTTAATCATTTTACCATCGAGGTCCAACGCATCAGGTACAGCCCCATCCTGATTCAGGTATACCCCAAAACAATGTAAGTTTCAGGCATATAAAATCACTTTTATACCCAAACCCGTTTGAAGCACCCTTCACCCCATAGGAAGTAAGCTTCCTCCCGCCGGGAGCCAGCTTCAACCCATCGGGAGATAGTTTCCTCCCGATCGATGATAGCTTATAATCGCCTGGATGGAGCCTCCTCCCCGCTAAGGCGGGGCAAGCTCTGAATGGTGAAGGCCTTCACCCAGCTAGCGGAGTCATTCATCTGCCTGGCGGAAGCTTCCACCCAACTGGCGAAGTCATTCACCCAGCTGGCGGAGTCACTCACCTGGTTGGCGGAAGCCTCCACCCAACTTGCGAAGGCTAACATTTGATCGGGGATGTCAAAAACCAAGCAGGAGATGTCAAATTCCGAGTTGGTGAAGCCATAAAATGATCTGGGATGTCAAATTCCGAGTTGGTGGAGCCATAAAATGATCGGGGATGTCAAAAACCGAGTTGGTAGAGGCCATAAATTGATCAGGGATGTCAAATTCCGAGTTGGTGGGATATTGAATCATACAACCGATGGGATTTCTTACTAACGCAAAAAGCCGCCCCGATTAATGGGGCGGCTTTTTAGCTATACGAGCTTTATTGTTTTAGTTAAACAGGTAGCGGATCCCAAACTGCATTTGCCAACGCGATGTAATACCCGTGTTGTTGGTAAAGCTGTTGGTACGGGTAGTCTGGTTGGTTGCGTCTAAATAAGGGAATGAGTATAAAGGCGTTTTACCATCATTCGCCATACCTTCAAATGTCAGTAATTGGTATCCTGAAGCGTTACTGGAAAGGGTTGGCGTTT
>DASUVL010000585.1:0-3051 GCA_036379015.1 Niastella sp. | reverse complement strand
TTAATTGTTAGTTAAACATTAATAAACAATAACCGGTCATTAGTCCCTATTAATGAAAATTAACACTGGATATTATTTAACAACAAGCTGTTAATATTTGAATGTTTCTTCTTTTCATGAATTTAGTATATTTGTTGCCGGTATGACAGCCGAAAGGCATCCCCTCTCACCCCTCTATTAGATTTTTTTCTTTCACTTAAAACTTTATTGTATGAAGAAAATTCACTTTTCTCTGATCTTTGCATGCCTATGCGTGACGCTGGCCCCGCTCGTCACCAGGGCACAAACTAACATTGCCCCACTGGCAGCAGCTTCTACTTCGTATGTGTCACCCTGGGAGACCATTGCAGCACTGAATGACGGGTTTACGCCGGCCAACTCGAACGACAAGTCTAACGGTGCGTATGGAAACTGGAATAATCCCAACTCTTTGCAATGGGTACAGTATGACTGGTCGCAGACGTATAAGGTAACTTCGCTCCAGGTTTACTGGTTCAACGACAATGGGGGGGTGTTGACCCCAACAACTGCGTATGCAGAATACTGGAACGGATCGGCCTGGGTGAACCTGGGGAATGTTCCCCTGGCGACCAATGCGTTCAACACGCTCGCGGTAAACAATATTGATATGACCCGCTTACGGGTTACGATGCTTAACACCACGCAGAGTACCGGCCTGCTGGAGTGGCGGGTGACAGGCACCGTTGTTGGTGGCGGCGGCGGTGGTGGTGGTAACGGCGCTCCGTATACCTGGCCCGCTTATTCACCTACTATCAGCTATAACTTCAATACTGAATTCCCTAACCTGCCTACGCCAACAAACGTGTTAAATGATTGTCCGCAGGTAGTAGGAACGCAGTCATCTGATTGGTGGTGTTTCCGTTGGGGACCCAATAAAAACTCACTGGTGACCAGCGCTGCTATTACGCCTTTGCTGGCACGATTGAATACCGATTTTGCTTACTTCCGTAATCAGATGGGTTGGCCTCCTGATCTGCGTGCCAAGAATGGATATCGCAGTTCGGTGTATTTATATGGTTCAGGTCTTTGTACCGATAATGCGTCCAATACAGCACTGGGCGGCTGGCAAAGCGCTATAAATTATAATGGCCGGAGCTGGCCGATGATACTGGCATCCTATTATCCGATCTATAGTTTTGATCCGGCCTGTACGTTTTCTGATAGAGAGTTTCAGAAAGGTGCAATGACCCATGAGGGAATACATTCCTTACTGGCCGACCTGCCAGGTGTAAAACAATCAGCCTGGTTCCATGAAGGCGGTAATGTGTGGTTACAGCAAACAGCGGACGCACGTAGAAGTAATAACTTCAGCTCGATGGGTGATTTGAACGGAACCGATTTTATTGCTCCCTTTATGCCGATAGAATGTTATAGCGGCTGGTTACAAGACGGCAGTTTTGGAGGCCCCTCTGCAGAAGGTGTAAATATGTTCAATGGCAATCAGCAGATCTGTACCTGGCGCACCTATTTAGGCGGTCATCAGTACAGCAGTTCTTTCCCTACCTTCCTGGGTAACACATTAGGTGATGGCGCTGTTCCCTGGATATGGCGGAATGCACCTGGCCGTGTGTTGGAAGGAATAGCATCAGGCATTGGCGCAGCTCAAATGCGCCGGTTGATCACGGAATACAGAGCGAAACAAGCGTTGGTTGATTTTGGTCCATGGAAGAATGCAGTCCTTGGTTTATTAAACGCCCACTTTGGACAATCCATTGGCGCAGAGTGGCAACCTTCGTGGATGAACCCACCCGTATGGACGGCAACACCTTATGTAAAAACAACCAATAATGGCGGGTTACTGACACCCGATCCAATTACCTTACCCGGATGGTCAGGGGCCAACCAGATACCACTTACTGTAACCGGCAATACCGTTACGGTGAACTTTGAACCTATAGGAGCTAACATGACCTGTCAGCTGGTATATCGCACAACCGCCGGTGTGCCGGTGTATAGTCAACCAGTTGCAAGCGGCGCCTGCACACTGAACCTGCCAGCAGCACCAGCCAGCAACGTAGTGATCGCCGTTATTACAAATACCGATTACATCTACGGTGGCGAAACCACACGCAAAGCCCATTATGATTACCGGTTGCGGTTGGTAACCGGCGTAACGGGTACAGCGAGTGTAAATACAAAGTGGTATAACTCTGCAACACTGTCTTCTGCCAGAACAGAGACTACTGTTACGGACACTACCGTAGTCGGTATCGACTGGTCGAAGTATTGTGCACATGATGTGCCGGCTACCCGCACAGTTGGTAACAGCAACCTGATGAAGTTGCAGATGTACCCCAACCCTGTGTCGCTCAGCAGCCGGGTTACGCTTGATTTTATCAATGATAGTAATGAAAAAACAACCATTACATTATTTACAATACAAGGCGCCAAAGTGATGGAGACAACTACCACCGGCGTAAGGTTTGTTATAGAACCTAAGATCCTTAAAACAGGAACTTACCTGGTGAAGGTTAAAAATTCAAAAACCGATCAAACGCAGAAGTTGATCGTGCAGTAGGTTAGGAGTAACAGGATTCGATTGTAACAAAGGGACTGTTCGTCCCGGCTCAGCCGGGATGGATGGTCCCTTTGTAATTATAGAACAGAAAGAAAAGGAGTCAGGTCAGTTGGCATAAGATTTTAATTTTTTCAAGAAATATCAGGAAGATGTCTGCAGATATCATTCAATCAATTGGTAATATATTGATCGAACGGCAGCAGTCCATTGCAGTGGCGGAGAGTGTAACATCGGGACATATGCAAGTGGCTTTGTCTGCCGCAACGGATGCGGCGAAATTTTATCAGGGTGGCATTACGGCTTATAATCTTGGACAGAAAAGCCGCCATTTACATGTGGATCCCATTCATGCAACTGCCTGTAATTGTGTGTCGGAACAGGTGGCTTGTGAAATGGCCCTGGAGGTATGCAGGCTGTTTAACAGCGATTGGGGGTTGTCTGTTACCGGATATGCCTCTAAAGTGCCCGAATCAAATAATGAATTGTTTGCCTATTACGCCATCTCCTATGCG
>DASUVL010000584.1:0-3013 GCA_036379015.1 Niastella sp. | reverse complement strand
TAATAAGAAGGATACGGACTTTCATGGAAAGTAATAAGATAAGCAGCTTGAAAGACCTGGGTAAAATGGTGCTGAAAGAAGAATCCGATTTTGAACGTTTTATCCAGGAGATCACGGTGAACGTGACGGAAATGTTCCGCGATCCGAACTTTTACAAAAGCCTGCGTAAAAATGTGGTCAGCCGGCTGGCAACATATCCGTTTATAAAAGTATGGATTGCCGGTTGCTCCACGGGCGAAGAAGTGTATTCCATGGCGATCCTGTTCCGCGAAGAAGGGCTACTGGAAAGAACGGTGATCTATGCCACCGACATCAACCAGGAGGCTTTGCAAAAAGCGCGGGACGGCATTTCTTCTATTCATAACATGAAAAGTTATACGGAGAACTATTTAAAAGCAGGTGGCAAAAACTCGTTTTCCGATTATTATAAAGCAAAGTACAATTCGGTTTTATGGGATAAATCGTTGCGGCAGAATATTGTTTTCTCAGTGCATAACCTGGCTATGGATAAATCGTTCAACGAGTTTCAATTGATCCTTTGCCGAAATGTGCTCATTTATTTTAACCAAAGCCTGCAAAGTAAGGTGATCACCCTTTTCTATGAAAGCCTGTGTCCGTTTGGATTTCTGAGTTTGGGTAATAAAGAATCATTATTGTTTGCCGATAAACGCAGCTGTTTTGAAGATATAGATAAAAAGGAAAAAATATTTATGAAGACGAAATAGTCATTTGACCATGGAGATAAAAAAAGAGTATGATGCAATAGTTATAGGCGCTTCGGCGGGTGGGTTATATGCAATGATCAGCATTCTGCAACCGTTACCGGCTAACTATCCTATACCCATCATTGTGGTACAGCACCGGGCAAAAGATGAACGGTCATTGCTGGAGGAAGTACTGCAGCAGAAATGCCAGATTCGTATTAAACAGGCCGATGAAAAGGAAGAGATACAGCCTGGCACTGTATACTTTGCCCCACCCAATTATCATTTGTTGGTTGAAAACAATGGTACTTTTTCATTAAGCTACGATGTTCCGGTCAACTATAGCCGGCCATCGATCGATGTGTTGTTCGAAACAGCTGCAGATGTATTTAAACAACGTTTACTGGGCATTATACTTACCGGGGCTAATAAAGATGGGGCAGAAGGTATGAAAAGAATAAGAACGTTGGGAGGCATAACTATTGCCCAGGACCCCGGAACAGCCGATTATCCTGAAATGCCGCAGGCTGCTATCAGCATCCGCGCCATACAGCATATTTTAACGCCGGAAGAAATTGGCAGCTTTTTGTTGGATTGTATGCAAAACTAAACCGTGTATATCGTGAAAGAGGCGAAAGATCATATTTTAATTGTAGACGATAAGGTCAAAAATATTTATGCGCTGGAACAGATCCTGGGTCAGCCAGGACGTAATTTGATCAGTGTTACCAATGGTAACGAAGCGTTGAAGGTGGCTTTGAACCAGGAAATAGACCTGATCATTCTCGATGTGCAGATGCCGGGAATGGATGGATTTGAGGTGGCGCAGATATTGAAGTCAAATAAACGCACCAGCGAAACCCCGATCATATTTGTAACTGCCGAATTAAAAGACCACAAATTTGTAATGAAAGGATTTGAAGAAGGAGCCATCGATTACCTGTACAAGCCAATCAATCCCGAAATTATTGAAGCCAAAGTATCAGTACTGTTGCAATTGCACCGTCAGCAACGGGAACTGATGGAGAAAAACCTGGCACTGGAGAAGTATGCGCTATTGATAAATAATTCAGCTGACCTCATCTGCATCATCAATGGCAGCACCCTGCGATTTGAAGAAGTGAATGATGCCGTGGATCCACTGTTGGGTTATACCGTTAAAGAAATTAAAGGTTCTTCGCTGCTGTTTTATTTATCAGAAGAAGACCGCACTAAAATACAACAGTTCAGTAAAGAGCACCGGTCGGCATTTTCTTTTGAAACCTTGATCTATACCAAAACCAGGGAGTCGCGTTATTTTAGCTGGAACGTGGTGCATAAACATGGTTTATGGTTTGCCAACGGCCGCGATATTACAGAAATGAAAGAGGTGGAAGAGATCAGGAATTACCTGGCCGTAGTGGTTAAACAAAGTGACGATGCCATCTATTTGCACAATCCCGATGGAAAGATCATATCCTGGAATGAAGGGGCAGAAAAGATGTATGGGTTTTCAGAAAAAGAGGCATTGAATATGTATCTCTGGAATATTGTGCCCAAACAATTAATGACCGAAACCCAACAGGTGATCAATAATATTTTGCACGGGGCAAAAGTAGAGGCATTGGAAACCCGGCGCATTACCAAACATGGGAAGATCATTGATGTGATCTTTGCAGCCTCTGTAATTACCGATCCCCACGGCAACCTGAAATCGGTAGCCATTACAGAAAGGGATATAACCAGGCAAAAAAAGGCCGACTTTGAAATACATCAGCTGAATACAAACCTGGAAAGGAACGTAGCCCAATTGCAATTGACCAATAAAGAGCTGGAATCATTTTCCTATTCAGTTTCACATGACCTGCGGGCGCCGCTACGCAGCATCAATGGCTATGCGCAAATGATACAGGACGATCATGCCCATGAGTTTAATGATGAAACCAAACGCATGTTGAATGTGATCAGGAACAATGCCAAAAAAATGGGCGTCCTGATCGATGACCTGTTGTCTTTTTCCCGGATGGGCCGCAAGGAAATTACCCGGTTGCCTGTTGAATTCAATAAGTTGGTAGAACCAATTATAGCCGATCTGAAAAATAATGCACCTGCCAATACGCGCATTACGCTGCATCCATTGCACAATACCCAGGGCGACCCGGCGCTGCTGTCGCAGGTATACATAAATCTTATTTCCAATGCTATAAAATATTCTTCAAAAAAAGAAACGCCTGAAGTGGAGATAGGGTCAGCCGAAAAAGAAGATGAATATGTGTATTATGTAAAAGATCACGGGGCCGGATTTGACATGCAGTATGTTCATAAATTAT